>CAINDZ010000137.1 GCA_903847545.1 uncultured bacterium
ATGCCGGCGCCCTTCTGGGCGCTGAACGCCAGCAGGTACGAGGCGTTCTGCAGCGTGTCCCCGCCATAATCGTTGCTGGAGCCGCCCCAGCCCAGGCCGAGCGAACACCACGCCGGGGTCCTGGCGGCGCCGGGCGCCGGTTCGGCGAACTCGTCGGCGGCGCACGTGGCGGCCGCCAGCATCACCACGGCGAGCGCCAGGCGTTTGATGGTCTTCACGCGGGCTCCCCTTGCGATGCGCGCGGCGGCCCGGGCCGTCACCTGAACAGCGCCTTGACCGCGCCCCAGGCCTGCGCCTCGGTGGGCACCGCGTGCACGGCGACCGACAGCGTGGCGCCGCTCGGCAGCCGCACCGGCCCGTAGGTCTCGTTCACCCACCAGGTGCCGTCGATGTCCGGGTGGATGCCGGAGATGGTGACCTCGTAGAAGTAGTAGAGGCCCAGCGCCGTCTGCAGCGAGCTGAAGTCGTTGCAGCGGCCGCGCACCCAGGCCTGCGGGGCCTTGTTGGCGGCGTTGTCGCCGCCCTCGGCGCCGTAGACGATGGACCATGTCTTGGTGGGGTACAGCGGCAGGTCCAGGAACTTGTAGGGAACCGGCAGGGACCAGGTGATGCCGCCGGCCGTGATGCCGCCCAGCACGTAGACGTCGCCGTCGGCGGGCACGCGGAAGCGGGTGCTGGTCACCACGCCGTTGCGGTTCTCGTGGTACCAGACCGTCTGCGGGTCGGCGCCCAGCGCGGTCGTCATGACGCTGCCGTTGTTGTAGTTCAGGATCATGCCGTCGCCGACGGGCCAGTAGTCGACGGCGAATGCCGCGCTCGCGGCCAGCAGGGCCAGCATGGACATCACCAATGCGCGCGTGATCGTCATGGATATCCCCCGTGATAGGGCTGTTGGGATGGGCACCGGTTTTCGCCTGCGGTGGAGGTGTTCCTGCCCTCCGTGCCGCGACGACGAACCTGCGCACCAGCGTACAGGTTGAACATACGGATTCAAACGAATGTTTGCACCGTTCCGCCGGACGGAACGGTCTTGGAATATGAATGGCGCCGGCTCGACAGGGTACGCCCAACCCCGAAGGACAAGGTCCCGCGCCATGCATCGTCGCCCGGAGGCCCCATTCTGCCACGTCTTCGACGTGGACGGCCGGATCATCGCGTATGACGTCGCCACGAACGGGCTGGTCGAGGTCGAGCCCGCGCTGGCGGCCGTCCTGCCGCTGTACGGTCCCCTGACGCGCCGGGAGATCGTCGCCGACCTGGCGCCCCGCTTCGGGGCCGCCGCCGTGCGCGCGGCGTTCGCCGCCATCGAACGGGGCCGCAGTGAGCGCGGCCTGTTCCTGGCGCGGCGGCCGCGCCTGGTCCCGCCGCCGGCGGACGTTGCCTGCGACCGCGACCTCGAACACCTGGTGCTGACGGTCACCGAGCGCTGCAACCTGCGCTGCCGCTACTGCCTGCACGCGGCGGACCTGGACTGGGTGCGCGGACACGGGGAGCGCGGCATGCCGGTCGCCACGGCGCTTGCCGCCGTCGCGTACTTCCTGGACCGGGCCAGGCCGGGCGAGGCGCCGGTGATCTCGTTCTACGGCGGCGAGGCTCTGCTCGAGCCCGACTTGATCGGCGCCGTCGTCGCCGCGGCGCGCGCGCACCCGCGTGGCGCCGAGGTCCAGTTCTCCCTGGACTCGAACGGCGTGCTGCTGGACGACTGCAATGTCGACCTGGCGGTGCGCGAGCGCATGTTCGTGCAGGTGAGCCTGGACGGGCCTGCCGGTGAGCACGACCGCCACCGCGTCGATGCCGGCGGCGCGCCCACGCACGCGCGCATCGAGGCGGCCCTCGACCGCCTGCTGTCGCGCGACCCGTCGGCGGCCGACCGGCTCTCGCTCATGGTGACGCTGGCGCCGCCGGTCGACGTCGCGGCCGTCGCCGCCTATTTCGCCGACTTCCCGCCGTTTCGCCGCCACGGCATCACGCGCCGGCCGCGCCTGCGCGTCAGCCGCGCCGACCTGCGCGGGCACGACTGGCCGGCGACGCCGGCACAGCACGACGAACTCGCCGCCGCATTGGCCGCCCAGGAACAGCGCTACCTGGCGGCGATGGCCGCGGGCGACCGGTACGCGGCCGGGCCGGTCGCCGCGGCGCTGTGCGAGCCGGTGCTCATCCGCTGGCATCACCGCGACCGTTCGTCGCCGGACCGCGCGCGGGTGCCGGGCGGCAACTGCCGGCCCGGCAGGCGGAAGCTGCACGTGATGCCGGACGGCTCGCTGCACCCCTGCGAGCGGACCGGCGACGTGATGCCGATCGGCGATGTCGCCACCGGCATCCGGCCGTCGCGCGTGCAGCAGCTGCAGGAGGATTTCCACGGCGCCGTGAGTGCGCGGTGCGCGCAGTGCTGGGCCGTGCGCGGCTGCGGGCTGTGCTTCGCATCGCAGGCGTCGAGTGCCGGCAGGGCGAACGCCACGACCATCCCGGTTGAAGTGTGCGATGCGTCTCGGCGCTCGAGGGAACAACAACTCAAGCTGGTGGCACGCGCGCTGCTGCTGCCATCCGGCGTGAGGTCGTGGCTGGATGCCACGAATACGAGGTGACGTCCACTGGTCACTTGTCGGGCAGCGAAAACGAGGAGGTGCGGGGTGTTTCGAGAGCTGGATGATTCCAAGTGCCCGGACGAGCCGGAGCCGACCAAGCCGCCGGTGCCGTGCGAATGTGGTTGTGTCGAGCCGGTCCAGAATGCCGACGGCGAAAGCCCGGTGCCGGGCAAGTCGGTCAATGATTTCAGTGTGAACTGGGTGCTGAACGGCTAGCAGTGTGCGCGGGCATGCGGACGGTAACTGACTGTCCGCATGCCCGTCAGAACGGATCTCCGTCCTTCGACCGCACCCCGTCATGCCGCAGGCCCGTGTAGTAGATGATCTCGGGCATCCCCGGCAGCGTGATGCGCCAGGCATTGACGTCCCACTCGAGGCCGTTCCACGTCATCGGCAGGGAGAAGTCCGGCTGGCGGCCGTGGCTGATGTCCATCAACCGGATCGGGTTCTGCCGGTCACCGGCGAGCATGTACTCCCTGATGCTCTCGGGTGCCTTCTCGCCCTGGCCTTCCGCACGATCTCCGGACACGATGTACTTGCCATTGACCACGAAGTCCTGCTTGATGATGAACCACGTATCGCCGCCCAGCGCGTAGCCCACGAGGCCGACGATGATGCCTTCATTCGCGGCATGCTGCTGGAGCAGTTCCTCCGCGTCCTTTTGGGGGATGTGGCCGTACTGCCCTGCGGGGTGGGTCCAGACCGCACTCTTGCCCATGCCCTGCCGGTAGACCAGGCACGGCACGCCATTCTTGATCTTGGTCTCGATGACGGTCTGGAAGTCCTCGCTCCCCAACGGCCCGCTCATGATGACGATCAGCAGCGCCGTCAGCGCCAGGGTCAGCCGCAGCCGGGAGCGCCGCTCGCGGCTTCGGCGCCGTGCCAACTCCGGCCTCAGGCTCGCACGTATGAGGTGGCGTGAAGGCGCGGGGTCCGGCGTCGCGCCGGCCGCGTCGCGCAGCAGGTTGTCCAACGGGTCATGCATCGTCATCACCTCCCTCGGCATCGCTTTCTCCATCCATCATTCCCCGGGCATCCCGCAGGCGGTCCCGCAGTCCCCGTGGCGACGGCATCACGTCAAGTCCCTGTCCGGCGGCCACGGCCCGGTTCAGGGCGCGGCGTTCTTCGTCGGTCAGGGCCGCCTCGTCGCGCAGCCAGGCGGCCAGTTGCGCGCGGCCCCGGGTCAGGTGCGAGCGCACGGTCGCGGGCTTCATCCCCATCGCCAGCGCCGTGTCCTGCTCCGACCACTCCATGAACACGCGCAGCACGAACACGTCGTACCGCTCGTCCGGGAAGCGCGCCATCAACTCGCGCACGCGTCCCCGCAGCTGCTCGCGCTCCAGGTCGCCGGCCTGGTCGGCCTGCGCATCGGCGACCGCCTCGTCGGCGGCCACCGCCTGGCCCCGGTCGCGGCCCTGCCCGCGCCAGTATCGCGGCAGCACCCGGCGGCGCGCGATGTGGAACAGCCAGGCCCCGAACGAGTAGCCCTGCCAAGAGAAGCGGTCCAGGTGCTCCAGGGCGTGGATGAACACGTCCTGGGTCAGGTCCTGCGCCGTCTCGGCGTCGCCGACGTGGTGCGCGATGAAGCGGTACAGCGGGTCGTGGTACTTGTCGTAGAAGGCCCGGAACTGTTCCGTGTCGATCGCGACCAGCTGCAGCCAGCGCTTCTCGAGTTCCAGGTCGGAGGCAGGCGTGCCGGCGCTTCCCTTCGCCCTGTCGGGCGAGGGCCCCGGGACCGCCTCCGGTCCCCGGATCCATTGGGAAAGGCCACGTCGCGTCATTTTTGCTGCACCCAAAATCGTCGAAAAATCGCCGGGCGGCCGGTCGTGCCCCGGATCCCATCATAGCAGACCGGGGGGCTGTCGCGCAAACCCATGAAACGCCAACAAGTTGCCTATTCGTAGGCCTTCGGCACGGCGCAGATGAACACGAACGGCTCGGCGCCCGTGTTGCGGAACTGGTGGACGTCCCGGGGGGACACGAATGCGAAGTCACCGGCTCCCAAGGGGTTCAGGCGTCCTTCGGCGTCGACCAGCGCGCCCTGGCCGCTGATGATGTAGTTCACGTGCTCGACGTCGTGGGTGTGCAGCGGGGAGTGCCCGCCCGGCGCGATCGTGAACACGCGGAACGAGAAGTGGGGCGCGCCGTCGGCGCTGCCGATGACCAGTTGCTTCGTGACGTCCTGGGCCCCGTCCATGTGGGTGGGGGCGGCCGGGACGTCGGCGAGCTTGCGGATGAGCATGGGGGAACCTCCGGTTGGCGGTGCGGTGCCGCGGCCCCCATGATAATGTGCGCCGGGCGGCGGCGCGAGGGACACGAGGGCGCGGGCAGCGCGCCGGAGGCAGGGCAGTGGCGGACGACCTCATCATCAATGCGCGGGTGACCATCCCGGCGGCCGAGCTGGAGTTCACCGCCACGCGCGCGTCCGGGCCGGGCGGGCAGCACGTCAACACCGCCGACACGCGGGTGCAGCTGCGCTGGAACGTGGCGAGCAGCGCCGCGCTGGGCGAGGTGCAGCGGCAGCGCGTGCTGGCCCAGCTGGCCTCGCGCCTGACCACCGAGGGCGACTTGATTCTGGCCTGCGACACGCACCGCAGCCAGCGGCGCAACCGCGACGAGGTGGCGCAGCGGCTGGCCGCCCTGGTGCGGCAGGCACTGGTGCCGCCGCGGCCGCGCCGCCCGACCAAGCCCACGCTGGCCTCGAAGCAGCGCCGCCTCGAGCAGAAGAAGCGGCGCGGCGACACGAAGCGCGGCCGCGGCCGCAGCGGCGGCGACGAATGAGCGCGCCGCGTCCCGACCTGCAGGCGCATTACGGGTGCGAGGGGCTGCTTGAGCAGTTCGAGGCGCTGCTGCGCCGGTGCGCGGATGCGGGGGCCGACGCCGACGTCGACGTCGACGCCGCCTTGGCCCGCGGCGACGAGTTCCACCCCGGCGGCCGCGCCGCGACCGACGAACTGGCGCGCCTGGCCGCGGTGGCCCCGGGCGAGCGCGTGCTGGACCTGGGCTGCGGCATCGGCGGCCCGGCACGCCGGCTGCGCCGGCTGGTGGGACCGCAGGGCGCCGTCACGGGCGTCGACGTCGTGGCCGAGTACTGCCGCACCGCGCGCGGCCTGTGCCGGCGCGCCGCCGACACGGCGGACGTGGCCATCGTTCACGCCGACGTGCTCGCGCTGGACCTGCCCGGCGCGCGCTTCGACGTGGCCTGGTCGCAGCACGCGCAGATGAACGTGGCCGACAAGGCCGGCTGGGTCGCGGCCGTGCGCCGGCACCTGCGCGCGGGCGGGCGCTACGCCTGCTTCGAGTCGTTCGCGGGGCCGGGCGGGACGCCGCTTTATCCGGTGCCGTGGGCCGCGGACGAGGCGGCCAGCTGGCTGGCGACGCCCGGGGCGTGGCGCGCGCGGCTGGAGGACGCCGGCTTCGTCACCCTCCACTGGCAGGACCACTCGGCCGCCACCGTGGTCTGGCTGGACGCGTCGGTCGCCGCGCAGAAGGCGCTTGGGGCGGCGGGCGACCCGGCGGCGGCGCTGAACGTGGGGCTGCTGCTGGGGCCGCAGGCCTCGTTGATGTCGCGCAACCTGCGCCGCAACCTCGAGGAAGGCCGCCTGCAGGCCTTCATGGGCGTGTTCGGTCTGCCGCCGGCGTGAGGGCCGGGCGGCGCGCCGCGGCGTTGCGCCCCCGGGCGGCTGACGTTATCCTGCCGCCACTGAGTTGACCACGCGGGCGGACGCCGGATCCGGGCGCGCCCTTCATCGCACGCAGTCGCACGCAAGGAGACGATCATGGAGCACAAGCTGCCCGAGCTGCCGTACGCGCGCAACGGCCTGGAGCCGCACATCTCGGCCGAGACGCTGGACTTCCACTACGGCAAGCACCACCAGACCTACGTCACCAACCTGAACAACCTGGTCAAGGGCACCGAGTTCGAGAACGCCTCGCTCGAGGACATCGTGCGCAAGGCCCCGAACGGCGGCATCTTCAACAACGCCGCCCAGGTCTGGAACCACACCTTCTACTTCCTGGGCATGGGCCCGAAGGGCGGCGGCCAGCCCACCGGCGCGCTGGCGGCGGCCATCGACGCGGCCTTCGGCTCGTTCGCGGCCTTCCAGGAGAAGTTCTCCGCCAGCGCCGTCGGCAACTTCGGCTCGGGCTGGACCTGGCTGGTCAAGAACGCGGCCGGCGGCGTCGAGATCGTCAACACCAGCAACGCCGACACGCCGCTGCGCTCGGGCGCCAAGCCCATCCTGACGGTCGACGTCTGGGAGCACGCCTACTACGTGGACCGGCGCAACGCGCGCGCGGCCTACGTGCAGGCGTGGTGGAACGTGATCGACTGGGACGTCGCGGCGAAGCACTTCGGGTAGGCGACCGGTTCGTTCGCGAGCCTGGAAAAGAAGGCGGCGACCCTGCGAGGGGTCGCCGCCTTCACGTTCGCCGGGACCAATGCGCCCTATTTCTCCAGGCGCACGTTGTCCAGCTCGTACACCACCGTGCGCGGCGGGCGCGGCAGGTAGAACAGGATCAGGTCCATGTCCGACGTGTCCAGCAGCCGGCTCTTGTCCGTGAGCAGCAGGCGCGAGACGTCGACCCTCACCGTATGCCAGGCGTCCCAGGCGCCGAACGACGCGCGCGCGTACTTGTCGTCGCGCTTGCCGGGATAGTCCTCCAGGCGCAGGCCCATCGGGATCGTGTCCGTGCCCGACGAGAGCACGCGCACGTCGAACGCCAGCGTCCGGTGGCCCGACCAGTCGTGGGGAAAGCGCCGCACCTTGATGCCCGGCCAGTGGTCGGGCGGGCCGCCGCTGATGCGCAGCACGGTGGTCGGCGTGCCGAGCGGGCCGTCCGGCACGCGCGTGAAGACCATGCTCGGGTGCGAGTTCTTGTCCCACACCCAGTGCTCGAGCCCCGACTCGAAGTCGGTGATCAGCGGGAAGGTCTGGCGCATCCGGTAGGCGCCCGCGACGATGCCGGGCACGCGGTACAGTTGCGCGGGAATGCTCAGCAGCGTCACGACCAGCAGCACGAGCCCGCGCCGCCGCCCGTGCCCGCGCCACAGGACCAGCCCCACCGTGGCGCCGATGCCGATGAGGTCGAGCAGGAAGTCCTTCACCTGCCCCGAGCGGCCGAAAAGCGGCTGGAAGACCTCGACGAGCGCCCCGCAGGCCACGGCCGCGAGCGCGCCCAGCCACAGGCGCCCGCGCAACGGGCCGCGCCAATACAGCAGCAGCGTCACGACCGCCATCATGCCCACGTGGAACTGGTCGCCGAGCGGCGCCAGCAGCGGGTGCCGCCGGGCCGCGGTGGGGATGTGCACGAAGAACATGGTGACGATGACCGCGGCCACCAGCAGCCACAGCCAGCGCGCGGCCAGGAGCCGGGGGATGGCGAGGGCCGGCTGGTGCCGCTGCACGCGCGCGCGGCGCAGCCAAGCGCGCCAATCGACGGCGGGCGTCATGTCCGCGGCTTCCAGATGACCTGCCGCTTGCCGCGCAGGAATTGCACGAAGGCCTGGGCGCTGGCCAGGTTCAGCACGCACAGGTAGGTGGCCAGCCCGGCCAGGCGCGGCGCGCGGTCGGCGACGTGGCCGTACGCCGCCGCGGCGTAGAACAGCACCTGCGCGACCATCACGCCGCGCCAGAACATCGCCTCGGGCTGGTTGGCCAGCCGCCACGCCGTCACCAGGCAGCCCACCTGGAACACGAACGCCAGGTAGCGCAGCACCTTGTGCGACCACAGCTGCCACGCGAAGATGCCGTACCGCGCCGGGTCCAGCAGCACGGCCATGTCCTTCAGCGCGTGGAACGCGCGCAGGGCCACGCGCACGCGCATGCGGTACTCGTCGCCGGTGGCGCCCAGGGCGTCCTCGTACAGCAGCGCCTCGGGCTGGTACACCACGCGGAAGCCCTGCTCGCGCACGCGCAGCGGCTGCACGAAGTCGGGCAGCTGGTCCGGGCGCATCGGCTTGTACAGCGAGCGGCGGATCGCATCGACGCCGCCGTCGACGCCCACCACCGAGCCCATCTTCGTTTCCCAGGCGCGCAGCTGGTTCTCGTAGCGCATGTACGCCGAGCAGCCCTCGCCCGTCAGCGAGCCGTCGGGCGCCTTGTAGACCATGCGCCCGGTGACGTAGCCGACGTCGCCGTCGGCGAAGCACTCGACCAGCCGCGACACCGTGTCCGGGGCGTACAACGAGTTGGCGTCCGAGAAGACGATGATGTCGCCCGTGGCGTCGGGCATCGCCAGGTTCAGGGCGCTGGTCTTGCCGGCGCGCGGCTCCTGTCGGACCAGCCGCACGCGGGGGCTGCCGATGCCCTGCACCGCGGCGTCGGTCCCGTCCTCGGACGCGTCGGAGATCACGATGACGTCCAGCAGTTCGGGCGGGTAGTCCTGCGCCAGCTTGTTGCGGACGGTGGCCTCGATGTGGCGGGCCTCGTTGAACGCCGCGATCAGCACCGTCACGCGGGGGCGCCGGGCGGCCGGGCGCGAGGTCTGGTCTGCCTGCACCTTCCGGTCCATCAGCCCGCCCACGAACCAGGCCAGCAGCGGGTACCCGGCGTACACGTACACCAGGCCGAACAGGCAGGTCCAGAAGGCGAAGGTCCAGAAGAACAACGGGCAGTCTCCCTGCGTATGGGGCCGGGTGCGCTCTGCGCACTATCGGCCGGTGGGCTACCCGCCATGATAGCCGCTTTTCCCGGAAGTCGTTATCCCTTCGGGGCTGGCGACCGCCAGAATCGGTCCCGGGCCCGGCCGTGGCAAGCGAATAGCGCGTAAAGTTTCGCTTTATTTTCGCCACCAGCCGTGGTATGGTGGTGGCGGATTCCCCAGGACAACCCCGGCTGTGGCGCCGCCGGCGCCGCCGCCGTTCAAGGAGAACGCCCATGAACTGGACGACGTTGCTGACCGCCTCGGCCACCGACACCTGGAAGGCCACCGACGCCCTGATGGCGCTGGTGGACGACGCGGACCTGGGCTGGAAGCCCGCCTCGGGCCGCAACTGGATGACCACCGGCCAGCTGCTGATGCACCTGACCAACGCCTGCGGCTTCTGCTGCCGCGGCTTCCTGACCGGCGACTGGGGGATGCCGGAGGGCGCCTGCGCCGAGGGGGGCGAGGCGCCGAAGGAGTCGATGCTTCCGCCGGCCGAGGCGCTGCCGACCATCAGCTCGGTGGCCGAAGCGCGCCGCCTGGCGGCGGCGGACCACGCGCTGACCCTGGCGATGATCAAGGATGCCGGCGAGGCGAAGCTGGACGCGATGATGGTCGCCGCGCCCTGGAACCCGCAGCACCCGCAGCCGCTGGGCCGGCAGTTCCTGGGCATGGTCCAGCACCTGGACAGCCACAAGAGCCAGCTCTACTACTACCTGAAGCTGATGGGCCGCGACGTCAACACGATGCACCTCTGGGGCATGTAGCCGGTTGTGCCGGTGAAATTGTGCCTGGCCCGGGTAATGCCCGGGCTAGGCATGAACAACCAAACCGACTCCTTCGTCCCGCCCCACTGCCCCAATCCCAACTGCAAATACCACATGCAGTTGACGGACGGCTGGCATTTCAAGCGCATCGGTACCTTTTGGAGACAGGTCGCCCCGCACCGTATCCAACGGTTTCTATGCCTGCATTGCCGCAGGTCCTTCAGCACGCAAACGTTCGCCACAAGCTACTGGCTCAAACGCCCTGACGTCCTGTCCGCATTGCTGACAAAGACGACCGGTTGCATGGCCAATCGCCAGATCGCGCGCGATCTCGGTGTCTCGCCATCGACGATTGATCATCAACTGTCCCGACTGGGTCGGCACTGCCTACTGTTTCACGCCGAACAGATGAAGACGGCCACTCCGGCCGAACGCGTGGCCATCGACGGCTTCGTGACCTTCGAGCACTCACAGTTCTGGCCCTTCCACCATCATCTGGCTGTGGAGCCGGAGTCCGATTTCATCGTTTACTTCACGGACAGCGAAGTCCGTCGCTCAGGCACGATGACGCCTGTCCAGAAGCGCAAGCGGGAGCGTCTGGAGGTCGCGCTCGGGCGGCCAGACCCGCGGGAGGTGCTCAATGACGTGAAGCACTTGCTCGAAGTTGTCGCGGGAAGCCAGTCGCACCTGACGGTGCTTAGCGACGATCATCGCACGTATCCGCACGCTATCCGCTCACTCGGCTGCGCGGTGACGCATCTGGTGACATCGAGCAGGGAACGCCGTGACGCCGATAACCCGTTGTTTCCGGTGAATCTCGCGGACCTGCTCTTGCGGCACAGCAGCGCGAACCACAAGCGGGAAACGATCGCGTGGTCGAAGCGTCGGCAGGCGAGCGCGGAGCGGTTGGCGGTGTTCCTGGTGTGGCGAAACTACATGAAGAGCCGGCGGGAGAAGAGGCCGCGCGGGCCCACGCCGGCCGAGGTGCGCGGGTCGCTGGATCGTCGGGTCACGGTCGACGAGTTGCTGGGACGTCGAATCTTCGTCAGTCGCACCCGTCTGCCGTCGCGTTGGGAAGAATACTACTGGCGGCGGATCCGCACGCGGGCGTTGCCCCGGCAGCGGCGTCACGAGCTCAAGTACGCGGCATGATTCCCAAACGAAAGCCGGCCACGCTGCGCTTACAGCGTGGCCGGACACAATCTCATCGGCACAACCAGTTATTTCCGGCCGGCCTCGTAGCTGGCCAGCGCCGCCATGTTGACGATCTCGTCGACCGTCGACCCCAGCGACAGCATGTGGATCGGCTGCTTGAGGCCCACCAGCAGCGGCCCGATGACCTCGCGGTTGCCCATGTGGCCGACCAGCTTGTACGCGATGTTCGCGCTCTGCAGGTCGGGGAACACGAACACGTTCGCGGGCTCGGACAGCGGGCTGTCGGCCACCAGCTTGCCCAGCTGGCCAGGCAGCACGGCCACGTCGGCGCGCATCTCGCCGTCGACCTTCATCGCCGGGTGTTCCTTGCGCAGGATGCCGACCGCGTCGCGGACGACGCGCGCCTCGGGGCGGTCGTTGTCGCCGAACGACGAGAACGACAGCATCGCCACGTTCGGGTCGATGTTGAAGTGGCCGGCCACCTCGCAGGCCTGCACGGCGATGTCGGCCAGCTGCCGGGCGTCGGGCTTGAAGTTCACCGTGGTGTCGGCGAACACGTAGGCCCGGCCCTCGATCAGCAGCACGTGCATGCCGACCACGCGCGACACGCCCGGCTTCAGCTCGCCGAGGCCCAGCACGATCTTCAGCGTCTCCACGTACGAGCGCTCGGCGCCGCAGACCATGCCGTCGGCCTCGCCGGCGCGCAGCAGCATGCAGCCGTGGTGGATGGGCAGCTGCACCATGCGGCGCGCCTTGTCCAGGTCGTAGCCGTGGCGCGACTTGGCCTTGAACAGCATCTGCGCCAGTTCCTCGTGGCGGTCGCCGCACGACGAGTCGATCAGCTTGGCGTCGGCCAGGTCGATGTTCAGCGCCGCGGCGCGGGCCTTGATGACCTCGGGGTTGCCCAGCAGGATCGGCTTGGCGAAGCCCTCGCCGATGGCCACGCGGCACGCCTCGAGCACGCGGTCGCTCTCGCCGTCGGCGAAGATGATGCGCTGGGGGGCGCGCTTCGCGGCGGCGCGGATGTTGTGCATCACCAGCAGCGAGCGGTTGGTCATGCTCTCGAGCTTCTCGCGGTAGGCGTCCCAGTCGGTGATCGGCATGCCGGCCACGCCCTCGTCGCACGCGGCCTTGGCCACGGCGAACGCCACGCGCGACAGCACGCGGGAATCGAACGGCTTCGGGATGATGTACTCCCGGCCGTACTCGAACGCCTGGCCGCCGTAGGCCGCCGACACGTAGGTGGGCACCGGCTCGCGGGCCAGCTCGGCCAGCGCGTGGGAGGCGGCCAGCTTCATGCCCTCGGTGATCGCCCGCGCCCGCACGTCCAGCGCGCCGCGGAAGATGAACGGGAAGCCCAGCACGTTGTTGACCTGGTTCGGGTAGTCCGAGCGGCCGGTGGCCATGATGACGTCGCTGCGCGCGGCCATCGCGTCGGGGTACGAGATTTCCGGGTCGGGGTTGGCCATCGCGAACACGATGGGGTTCTTGTTCATCGACTTGACCATGTCCTGGCTGACCAGGCCCTTGACCGAGCAGCCGTAGAACACGTCCGAGCCCTTCATGGCGTCGGCCAGCGTGCGGTTCTTCGTCTCGTGGGCGAAGTAGTCCTTGTACTTGTTCATGCCCTCGGTGCGGCCCTTGTAGCAGACACCCTTGCTGTCGACGAGGGTGATGTTGGCCAGGGGCACGCCCAGCAGCTCGGCGAACTTCGCGCAGGCGATGGCCGAGGCGCCGGCGCCCGAGACGACCACCTTCAGGTCCTTCAGTTCCTTGCCCTGGATGCGCGCGGCGTTGATCAGGCCGGCGCCCGAGATGATCGCGGTCCCGTGCTGGTCGTCATGGAAGACGGGGATCTGCATCTCTTCCCGCAGGCGCTCCTCGATGTAGAAGCACTCCGGGGCCTTGATGTCCTCGAGGTTGATGCCGCCGAACGTCGGCTCGAGCATCTTGCAGCACTTGATGATCTCTTCGGGATCGTGCGAGTCGACCTCGATGTCGAACACGTCGACATGGCCGAAGCGCTTGAACAGGACGCCCTTGCCTTCCATCACCGGCTTGCCGCCGAGGGCCCCGATGTCGCCCAGGCCCAGCACCGCGGTGCCGTTCGAGAACACCGCCACAAGGTTGCCCTTGTTCGTGTACTTGTACGCGTCGGCGGGGTTCTTCTCGATCTCGAGGCACGGCACGGCCACGCCCGGCGAGTACGCCAGCGACAGGTCCTGCGCCGTCAGGCACGGCTTGGTGGGAACGACCTCGGTCTTGCCCGGACGGCCCTGGCTGTGATAGTCGAGAGCATCCTGATCGCGGAACGCCATGACGGCGACCTCCCTGATGAAACCACGGCAGCTTCGCCGGTGGAATGCCGGCGGCGCACACTTGATAAACCAGTAACGGGAGGGCCAGAATAGCAAGGCCGGCCCACGGGTCAACGCCTCCCCGACGCCCTCGGCATTGATTTTGAGAGCCGTGATCGTCGATATCGTACAAAAAACGTCTTATATGAATATTTCCCGTCCGCGTGCTATGGTTCCCCGCCTTGTGCCGGGGCGCCACGAAGCGGACCCCGCCGGACCGACACCATGGACCAGCCAGCCGCACCATCGCATCACTTCCCGCCTCGTGGAGGATGTCTCGCCATGGCCGGATCTCGTCACTGCCGCCTCGGGCCCGCGTCGTGCGCGCTTGCCTTGACCATGCTGCTGTCGCTGGCCGGTTGCCTGAACGACGACGGGGGCGACCCCGCGCCGACGGCCCAGCCGGCGCACGGCGGCCAGTGGCTGGACTCGGGCACCGCCTGGTCGCACGGCACGTACGTGGCGCGTGAGGGGGTGGAGGAGTGCCGCGCCTGCCATGGCCGCGACCTGGCCGGCACCGGCGGCGACGCCGGCGCGCCCGGCTGCGCCGGGTGCCACGCGGGTGTCTCCGGCCATCCCGACGGCTGGGTCGACGGCGCCGCCCACGGTCCCGCGGCGACGCGTCCGGGCGCGCGCTGCGGCACCTGCCACGGCGCCGACCAGCAGGGCGGCTGGACCGGCGTGGCCTGCGCCGGTTGCCACGGCGCTGCGCAGGACGTGCACCCGGCCGACTGGGGCCTGCCCGAGCTGCACGGCGCGGCCGTCCTGACCGAGGGCGCCGGCTGCGCGGCGTGCCACGGCAGCGACTATCGCGGCGGCTCCGCGGGCGTCTCGTGCTACGCCTGCCATGACGGGCCCGGCGGCCACCCCGCCGGCTGGGTCGCGCCCGCGCGCCATGGCCTGGAGGCGGCGGGCGGCGGCGCCGCCGGTTGCACGTATTGCCACGGCGAGGATCACCGCGGCGGCTGGTCGGGCGTCTCGTGCTACACCTGCCACCCCGGGCCCACCGGCCGCCACGGCGACGGCTACCGCACGCCCGAACAGCACGGCGCGGACGTTCGCGCCGGCGGCACGGCGATGTGCGTGACCTGCCACGGGGCCGACCTGCGCGGGGGGCACGTGGGCGTGTCGTGCTACCAGTGCCACGACGGCCCCGGCGGGCATGCGACGGGCTGGGCCCTGCCCGCGAACCACGGCGCCGCGGCGGCGGGAGCGGGGCTCGCGGCGTGCGCCGACTGCCACGGCGCGGACAGTCGCGGCGGCTGGTCGGGCGTGTCGTGCTGGGCTTGCCATGACGGCCCCGGCGGCCACCCCGCGGGCTGGGCGACCGAGGCGGGGCACGGCGCCGACGTGCGCAGCCGCGGCCCCGCGGCGTGCGCGGAGTGCCACGGCACGGACCTGCGCGGCGGGCCGCACGCGAACTCGTGCTGGTCTTGCCACGACGGGCCCGGCGGCCATCCCGTCGACTGGTCGCAGAAGGCGGCCCACGGCAGCGCGGCCGTCGGCACCGGCGTGAACGATTGCACCGCGTGCCACGGGGCGGACTACCGCGGCGGGTGGTCGGTCGTGTCCTGCTGGTCGTGCCACTACGGCCCCAGCGGCCACCCCCTGGGCTGGGCCGCGAAGGCGCAGCACGGCGCGTTCGTCGGCCTTAACACGCCCGTCTCGTGCAAGCGTTGCCACGGCAACGACTACCTGGGCGGCACCACCGGCGTGTCGTGCAACGACTGCCATCACGGCATCGGCGGGCACGTCGTCACGTGGGCCTTCTCGTCGCAGCACGGCGACTACGCGATGACCTTCGGCTCGGTGTCGTGCCGCACCTGCCACGGCGCCGACTACCGCGGCGGCTGGTCGGGCATCTCGTGCTACCGGTGCCATGACGGCCCGAATCCATAGATCCACGCGCCCCGGCGCAAGCAACAGGGAGATGACGCAACCATGATCAAGCGCAAGCGCGGTGCCGTCGGCACCTTCGGGTTGGCCGGTATCGCGATGGCCATCGGCCTCAGCGTGCTGGCCGGCTGCGGCGAGACCGTGACGACGACACCCGGCACCGGCACGCACCCGACGAACTGGGCCGACCCGAACGCCGCCGAGTTCCACGGCACGGCCGCGCAGCAGTCCGGCTTCGGCACCTGCATGGGCTGCCACGGCTACGACCTTCTGGGCAAGGGCGGCGCCCCGTCGTGCGACCAGTGCCACGCCGTGCCGGCGACGCACCATGCCGCGGGCTGGAACGCGGGCGCGGTCCACGGCGCGCCCGTCAAGCCGTCCGGCCCCGCCGCCTGCGCCGTGTGCCACGGCAGCGACTATGCCGGCGGCACGGCGCGCGTGTCGTGCTTCGCCTGCCACAACGGGCCCGGCGGCCACCCGTCGGGATGGCGCAGCAGCTCGGTGCACGGCGCCTACGCCGAGACCCACGGCACGTCGACCTGCGCCGTGTGCCACGGCTCGGACTATCGCGGCGGCTGGTCGGGCACGTCGTGCTACCAGTGCCACGGCGGGCCCAACGGCTAGGCCGTTGTTGGGACCGTTGAACATGAAGAGGGCCGGCCTCCCGCGGGAAGCCGGCCCTTCGCTCGTCGTATGGTCGGCAGCGTCGTCAGCGCACCAGGGGCAGTCCCGCCGCCTTCCAGTCGTTGATGCCCTTGCGCAGGTTGAACACCTGCCTGAACCCGGCGTCGACCAGCAGCTTCGAGGCCACCGTGCTGCGGTTGCCCGAGTGGCAGTAGATGAACACGGGTTCGTCCTTGTGCGAGGCGAGCTCGCCCAGCCGCTGCTGCAGTTCCTGCACCGGCAGCAACGTCGCGCCCTCGAGGTGGCCCTCGGCGAACTCGCCCGGCGTGCGCACGTCCAGCACGAACGGCTTCAGGTTGGCGATGATGCGCGCGGCCTCGGTCGCGGCCACTTCCTGGTAGGCCATCGCCGTGTAGTCGATGACCTCGATCGTCCCGCTCATCGCGCCGATGCGGAACGGGAATTTCCCCGTCTCGCTCATCTTCAGGTACGGTTTGCCGCCCTCGGGCACGGGCCACGTCCACGACTGCTTCAGCGAGTCGACGGTGACGGTGAACGGCGCCCCGCTGGTCAGCGCCAGTTGCACGTAGTCGCCGCGGTACACGCGGATGGCCGGCGACTGCGCCGCCGGGTCCAGCTGGACGATGCGCAGCCCGCCCTCGAGCCGGCCGGACGCATCGGGCGCGACGGCGGCCATGACGGGCGCGGGCGCCGATTCGACAGAGCGCGTGGCTGCGGGCTGGGCCTTGCAGCCGGCCGCCGCCAGCGCAAGGGCCAGGCCGCCCAGGACAACATTGAGTCTGTGGAGTTGCATGGTTCCCATCCTCCTACCTGGCGACATCGTCGGTGGTGGCCGCCACGACTTCCCGCACGCCCGCGGCGCAGGCGGCACAGAAGTCCTTCAGGCCCTTGCTGAACATGATGCAGTCGAGCTGCGAGCGGTACACGCCCGTCGAACAGTAGCCCGCGCCCTCGAACACGCCCACCTTGCCGGCCTGCGGCTGCTGCGCGAACCAGGCGTCGACCTTCTGCTGGTTCGCCAGCGACAGGTCCTCGCTCTCGACGAGCGCCTTGTTGACCTCGGCCGCCGGCGCGCCCGTGGTCATCAGCTTCGCGACCAGGGCATCCAGCTCGGTGCGCCTGGCCTGGTAGGCGTTGTCCATCGCGTCGAACTCGGCCTTGCGCCACGGCGTCGGCACGGGCAGCGAGGGGTCCAGCTTGTCGGCCCACTTCGCCTTCCACGTCGCTTTGCCGCCGACCAGCCGCGTGATGTTGCGCTCGACCGGCTCGTAGCCCTCGGGATAGAAGTCGGTGTAGGCGGTGCTCGACGAGTAGTACTCGTCGGCCAGGCCCGCGAAGCCGTGGCCGAACTCGTGCACGAAGACGTAGCTGCTCCACTGGTTCGCGTTGGTGAAGGTGTTGAACAGGTTGTAGATGCCCCCGCCGCCGTAGCGCTGCGTGTTCACCATGACCGACAGCACGTCGTAGGGCACGGCGCCCGCCGCGTCGCGGATGGCGCGGTTGTCCTCGGTCAGCAGGTAGCGCTCCGAGCCCAGCGAGTTGAAGGTGCAACCCAGCGCCGTGTTGCGGTACACGCCGCGCGTGGGCTCGTCGCAGCCGCTGTCCTGCGACGGCTTGAGCACGCCGCGGATGTTGATGCGGTCCTTCAGCGAGGCGAACGGCTGCTGGCCCAGCAGCACGGCGGCGAAGTGCTGCACGTTCTCCTTGAACAGCGGCGCCTCGGCCGCGGTGTAGCCCTCGCCCAGGATGACGATGTCCACGCTGGTCGCCGGGGCGCCGCCCTCGTGCGCGGTGACGATGACCAGGTCGTCGTCGGCGCGGTCGCGCCGGATCCACGGGTCGGACGGCTCGATGGGGGTGCGGAACACCTCGACCAGCTGGTTGTCCGCGCCGCGGTGGTCCAGCGCCAGCACCGCGCTGCGCCGCGGCATCGGGCAGCGCACCGACTCCTGGTACGTGCGACGCACGCCGGCGGCCGCCGGCGCGGTCGTCTTCCATTCGCCGAAGTACGAGTCGAACCCGCGCGACCACAGCAGGGCGCCGGTGGCGGCGTCCAGCAGGCGCGCCTGGTAGCGGCCCAGCCCGAGCGTGTCGACCAGCTTCACGCGCGCGCCGGGCCACGCGCCCTCCAGGTACAGGCGGTCCAGCGCGACGATTTCCTCGTTCGCGTTGCCCGTGTGCGCCAGGTCGACGCGCAGCGTGGCGCCGGTGAAGTCGTCGTCGAACGCGGCGGCGGCCGGCAGGGCCAGCGCCACGAGGACCAGCGCCGGCAGGACGAGCACCAGGGGCAGGGTGCGACGGGCGGACATGCGGACCTCCGGGTTTGGCGTGCGCGCGCGGTCAGAATTGCCGGACGCGGATCTTCTCGCTCGTGTTGTAGCAACGGTCGGCCAGCGGCTGGTGGGCGGCAAGCCACTTCTTCTCCAGCTGCCGCAGCGCCTCGTCGCGCTCCAGCCCGGCCAGCTCGGCCGGCACGGCGTCGAGGACCTCGAACGCGAACGCGTCCTCGCCCAGCCGGTTCCAGTCGGCCTGCAGGGCGGGGCAGCGGTGGCTGCCCAGGCGCAGCTCGGTGCGGTGCCGGTTGAACGGGCCGTGCAGGTTCACGCTGCTGCCCAGCAGCACCCGCCCCGTGACCGTGTTGCGGATACAGTACACCCCCGCCGTCTTGCGCGCCTGCTTGTAGAGCTCGATCCATTCCTTGCGGCGCTGCCGGTCGGTCTTCGGCGTCACCGTCGCCTCGTTCTCCATCGTCCTCGTCCTTTCCGGCCGGG
>CAINDZ010000138.1 GCA_903847545.1 uncultured bacterium
CCGCTGCCGCAGCGTCGCCGCCGACAGCCGCGGCTTCCTCGCGGGCCTGCAGAACCGCGAGCGCGAGGCCACCGGAATCTCAAGCCTGAAAATCGGTTACAACCGCGTCTTCGGGTATTACTTCGAGGTCACCTCGCGCCACCTGGACAAGGTCCCGGGCCACTACCAGCAGCGCCAGACCCTGGTCAACGCCGGCCGCTTCGTCACCGACGAGCTGAAGGAGGCCGAGCGCACCATCCTGGATGCCGAGGACACCGGCGAGCGGCTGGAGACGGCGCTCTTCAACGCGCTGGTCGCCCAGGTCGCCGGGCAGCTGCCCGCGCTGCGCGAGGCCTCGCGCCTGGTGGCCCACGCCGACCTGATGCTGGGCTTCGCCGAGACCGCCGAGCGGCACCACTACTGCCGCCCCGAGTGCGACGACTCGCTGGAGCTGCGCATCACCGGCGGTCGCCACCCCGTCGTCGAGCAGCTGCTGGGCACCGACTTCATCCCCAACGACACCGCCCTGGACGGCGACACGCAGCAGGTGGTGCTGCTGACCGGCCCCAACATGGGCGGCAAGAGCACCTACCTGCGGCAGGTCGCGCTGATCACGCTGATGGCCCAGGCCGGCTCCTTCGTGCCGGCGGCCGGCGCGCGCCTGGGCGTCACCGACCGCATCTTCACGCGCGTGGGCGCCTCGGACAACCTGGCCCGCGGCGAGTCGACGTTCTACGTCGAGATGAGCGAGACCGCCCACATCCTGCACCAGATGACGCGCCGCAGCCTGGTCATCCTCGACGAGATCGGCCGCGGCACCGCCACCTACGACGGCCTGTCGCTGGCGTGGGCGATCACCGAGCACCTGTCGGCCGCCGACGGCCCGCGCCCGCGCGCCATCTTCGCCACGCACTACCACGAACTGACCGACCTCGAGCGCGACCTGCCGGGCCTGGTCAACTTCCGCCTGGACGTGAAGGAGTGGGAGGGGCGCATCGTCTTCATGCACGCGGTGGTGCCCGGCCGCTCGGACAAGAGCTACGGCATCCACGTCGCGCGCCTGGCCGGCCTGCCCGAAGGCGTGCTGCGCCGCGCGCAGGACATCCTCGCCACCCTGACCGCCGGCGACGAGCGCGACCACGACGCGCGCCGCCCCGGCGGAGCTTCGCTCGCCGCCGACGGCGCCGCCCGCGGTGGCCGCGCCCTGCCGGTGCAGGCCTCCCTGTTCCACGAGCCCGAGCGCGACGCGCTGCAGGCGCTGCGCGACCTGGACCTCGAACGGATCAGCCCCGTCGACGCGTTCATGTGGTTGGCGCGCTTGAAGAACAGCCTGCGCGACCTCTGACCGGGACCCCGTTTTCGGTCAACTTGACCGCCCGCCTGCCGAACAACCATGGGAGCCGACAGATGCCGCGGCGGGTCCCGCGCGCCCAGATGTGCCCGTAACTCCATGATCGACAGGCAGTTGCGCCTGTCGGCGGCGAGGCGAGTTGGTCGAGATCATCAAATGGTCGGTCGTGCTGGCCACCCCGGGAGAGGACGAGCTGCCCCTCCTGGCGGAGCTGTCGACACGGCGCGATGCGCGCATCGTCGCCATCCTGGACCCGTCCGGGATGTCGGTGGGCGCCGGCCTGGCCGAGGTGATGGGCCTGCCGGTGATCGCCGCGTTGTCGGACCTGGCCCCCGGCGCGGCGCGCTGGCTGGTGCACCCGCCGCTGAACGACGTCGTGGCCGACCTCGTCGACCAGGCGACGGCACTGGGGCTCCAGGCCGTGGCCGCGCACGACTTCGCCGACCTGGTCTCGGGCCCGCGCCTGGCCGCGGCGCCCGGGGAGGCTCCCGCCGAGGGCCTGGACGAGGCCCTGGCGTCGCTGGACACGGGCGCCCCGCGCCGCGGCGCAGACGGCGACGGCGACGACCTCGAACTCGAGACCGCGACGATCCACCGCACGCTCAG
>CAINDZ010000139.1 GCA_903847545.1 uncultured bacterium
CGGCGGCCTCGGCCAGCAGGATGCCCGCCCCGCAGCCGACATCGACCAGGCGCGGCGCGATCCCGCCGGCAGCCGGCGCGTGGCGCAGCGCCTCGTCGAGGCGCCCGCGGAAGTACGCCGCGCGCGCCAGGTCGGCGGCCTCGCAGCGGACGGCGGCCTCGCCGCTGAACGGGGCGTTGGCCGGCGTCGCCGGCGGCTCGGCCAGGAACAACCCGCCGCACGCGGGGCAGCCGTGGTAGGCGCCCACGCGCCTGGGCGCGATCGCGTTCCCGCACAGCCGACAGTTCACGCGCAACATCGCCACCCCTTCCGCTTCCGCGGCCTCGAGACCTCGCGCCGGCGACTAGGATGCCCCGGCCCCCCCGTGCGGCCAAGCCGAATCTCGCCCGGCGGGCGGCCCCACTGGCCCGTCGCGCCGTCCACATGTAGCTTGTGGGCTCGGAAAACGCCCTGCGGCGATCCCGGCCGGCCCCGCGCCGCCGCCGCCGCGCACCCCCGACGACCAAGGATGACCACCGTGTTCGCTTCCGTCGCCCTCATGGGCCTGTTCACGTTCCTGCTCAACCTGCCCATGGGCTGGTGGCGGCAGGGTGTCCGCAAGTTCTCCTGGCGGTGGATCGTGGCGATCCACGCGATGGTGCCGGTCGTCATCCTGATGCGCCGCCTGATGGGCATCGGCTTCGCCTGGTGGACGTTCCTGGTCACGATCCCCTGCTACTTCGGCGGCCAGTTCGTCGGCGCGCGGTTGCGCCGGCGCGCGCAGGCGGCCGCCGCCCGGGCCGCCACCGGCGGCGCGGCCTAGCCCGCGGTTGCGCCCCCGGCGCCGGTATGGTTTCCTTGGCTGCGGACCACATGCCGAAAGGACACACGCATGAATGACCAGTACCCCCGTCGCAACGACCGCGATGCCGACGCCGTCGCCGCCTCCGCCGACGAGCTGCGCGCCGCCGGCATCGCGCACGACCGCGAGTCCGCGCTGCGCGCCACGTTCATCACGCGCGTCTACGGCTACCTGATGGCCGCCGTGGCCGCCTTCATCCTGATGGAAGTGTGGCTCTTCAAGTCGGGCAAGGCCGAGGCGCTCGCCCGCGGCATGGCCGGCGCGAACTGGATGATGATCCTCGGCGGCTTCATGCTCGTCGGCTGGCTGGCCCGCAGCGTGGCCGGGCGCGCCACCAGCACCGGCGTCCAGGTGCTCGGCCTGGCGCTGTACGTGGCCGCGCAGGCCATCATCTTCGTGCCGCTGCTCTACATCGCCGAGTTCAAGGCCGGCGGCGGCGTCATCGCCAGCGCCGCCATCCTGACGCTGCTGGCCTTCGTCGGCCTGACGCTCATCGCCTGGCAGACGCGCAAGGACTTCACGTTCCTGGGCGGCATCCTGCGTTGGGCGGGCATCCTGGCGCTGGTGGCCATCGCCGGCGGCGTGTTCTTCGGCTGGAACCTGGGCACGTGGTTCTCGCTGATCATGATCGCGTTCGCGGGTGGCGCCATCCTTTACGACACGTCGAACATCATCCGGTACTGGCCCAGCGACAAGCCGGTGGGCGCGGCGCTGGAGCTGTTCGCGTCGGTGGCGCTGATGTTCTGGTACCTGCTGCGCCTGCTCAGCTCCCGGCGCTAGCGACCGCCGACCGACATGAAAAGGCCCGCCGGTCCAGCGACCGGCGGGCCTTTGTGCTTCCGCGGCGACGGCGACGCCTCGCCCCGGGCGAAGCCTAGTCGTCCTTCAGGATGATCACGTACTTGACCGCCCGGAAGGCCTCGCGGTCCGTGATCCGCAGCGTGGTCGTCGCCACATTGTCGCTCTCGAGCGTGTAGCTCGCCGCCGGCTGCGCGCTGACCAGCTTGGCCTTCTTGGCGTCGATCGTGATGACCGACTCGTTGTCCGTGTCCAGCGCCGTGAAGGTGCCGCCCTCGGTGGCGCCGGTCGGGCGCACGGTCTTGCCCACGCCCAGCACGCCGCCCTTCGACTCGATCAGGCCGGCGCGCACCAGCTCCTTCTTGGTGCCCATCGTGTAGTAGACCGTGCCGATGTGGCGGCGCTTGTCCTCGAGCGTCGCGGTCTGCTGCTGGATGGTGTCTTCCTTCTGGCGGATCGTCTCCTGGTTGGCCGCGACCTCGGTCTTCAGGCCGGTCACCTCGGTCTGCAGCTCGTTCACGCGCGTGGTCAGCTGGGCAATCTGCGCTTCCTTCTCGACCACCGTCGCGCGCAGGCCCTTGATCAGCTTCTCGAGGCCGGCGACCTTCGTGTCGCTCTTCTTCAGCTTGTCCTCGAGGTCCTTGATGCGGTTCTTCGCGTGCTCGACGTTGGCCTTGATCTCGTTGATGCGGGCCATCGTCTGCTCGCCCTGGTCCTTCGACAGGTTCTGCTCCTGCGCCAGCTGCGTCTCGAGGGCCTTCGTGCCCTCGTCGCCGAAGTCGATGCCCTTGAGGCTCTCCTGGATGGAGGCGACCTCGTCGATGGCCGCGGCGTAGCGGGCGCTCGTGGCCTGCTCCTGCGCCTGCAGCGACGTGTAGTCGGCCTGGCTCTGCGTCAGCTTCTGGTTCAGCGAGACGGCCCAGCCGCCCAGGCCGATGGCCGCGAGGGCCAGGATCGGCAGGATGATCTTCTTCATGTGCGTCACTCCTTCTCGGGGAGGGTTGTGCTCCGTGTCGGTCGACGTGCCCTTCAATATGGTTACATAACCGCCCCGCCGCAGCCTTATTCGGCCGCCGGGGCCGCCGTTTCCGCAGGTGGCGGCGCCACACAAGGTTCCGCGTGCGGCTCGACGTGAACCGTCACGTCCGAGCCCGGCAGGATCCCGCGCACGCGCTCCTCGACCAGCTCGGTGATGGCGTGCGACTCGCGCACCGACAGGTTGCCGTCCACGGTCACGTGCATGTCCACGAACCAGCTGCCGCCCGCGGCGCGGATGCGCACGTCGTGCACGTCGGACACGCCCGCCATGGCGCCGACCTCGCGCAGGATGGTTTCCTGCTCGCCGTTGGTCGGTGACGCGTCGAGCAGCGCCTGCAGCGACCGCCAGCCCAGCTTCACCGCCACCCAGGTGACGATGCCGGCGACCGCCAGCGCCGCCACGCTGTCGCCGTGGCGCAGGAACCCGAGGCCCGGCACGCGCCGCGACAGCAGCAGCAGCCCCAGCCCCAGCACGACCACGCACGACGACCAGATATCGGTGCTGAAGTGCAGCGCGTCCGCCTCCAGCGCCTGCGAACGATGCTTGCGCGCGGCGGCGTACAGCATGCGCGAGCGCGACACGTCGACGACGATCGACGTGATCATCACCGCGAACGACCACCACGTCACCTCGACGTGGCTCGACGGTTTGACCAGGCGGTTGATGGACTC
>CAINDZ010000140.1 GCA_903847545.1 uncultured bacterium
CGTGCTCATCGCCGCGTTCGCGTCGATGGCCGACCGCGGCTTCTACAAGCCGTCGACCGAGGGGCTCGACCTGCTGGTCGAGACGGGGGCGGGAACGCTTCCCGTGCGGCTGCACACGGCCGCCGACGGCCAGCCCCTGGTCACGCTGCGCCTGCCGATGCCGCGCTTCGGCGAGCTCGTGCCCGCGGCCGAGGTGGCCGCCGCGCTCGGCGTGCCCGTCGAGATGAGCGGCCTCGGCGACCATGGGCCGCAGCGCGTCTCGTGCGGCTTCGACCAGGTCGTCGTGCCCGTCAACGATCGCGCGGCGATCCGCGGCGAGCCCGGCCCCGTCGAGGCCATCGCCGGGTTCGCGGCGCGGCGCGGCGTCGGCGGCGTCACGCTGTTCTGCCCCGACACGTACGGCCGCGCCGCCGACTACCACTGCCGGTTCTTCCATCCGCAGACGGGCGCCGACGAGGACGTCGCCAGCGGCACCGCGCTCGGGGCCGTGGCCGCGTACGTCGTCGAGCAGGGGATCATGCCGGCGGCGGCGCACGTTGCGGTGGTGACCGAGCAGGGGCACGCCCTGGGCCGGCCCACGCTGGCCGAACTGACCGTGCACGCGGGGACGGGACGCGCGACGGCCGTCGACCTGACGGCGGGCGGCGCCGTGGTCATGCGCGGCTCGTTCCATTTCCAGCGGCAGTCGGCGACCGTGGGAGCCTGAGGCGGGAGGGGGCGCGGCCGTTCCGCGCCCCGTGAAGCGTTCGCTAGCGCCTGCGGACCAGCTCGGCGGTGTCCCGCGCGATCATCAGTTCCTCGTTCGTCGGGACGATCATGATCCGCACGCGCGAGCTGGACTTGCTGATGATCGACTCGTCGTGCCGGGTCGCGTTCTTGAAGGGGTCGAGCGTGGCGCCGATGGCGTCCAGGCCGCGACAGGCCCACTCGCGCACCAGCGAGGCGTGCTCGCCGATGCCGGCGGTGAAGATGATCGCGTCGACCTTGCCCAGCGCCACGGCGTACGCGCCGATGTACTTGCGGATGTGGTAGGCGAAGGTCTCCAGGGCCAGGCGCGCGCGGTCGTTGCCCTTGGCGTACTCACGCTCGACGTCGCGCAGGTCGCTGCTGATGCCCGAGATGCCCAGCAGGCCGCTCTCCTTGTTCAGGATCTTCTCGACGCCGTTCAGGTCCAGGTCCAGCGTGCGCGACAGGAAGCCGACCAGCGCCGGGTCGATGTCGCCGCTGCGGGTGCCCATCATCAGGCCCTCGAGCGGCGTCAGGCCCATCGACGTGTCGACCGACCGGCCGCCCCGCACCGCGGCGACCGAGGCCCCGTTGCCCAGGTGGCAGCTGATCAGGTTCAGGTCGGTGATGTCGCGCTCCAGCATCTGCGCCGCCCGCGCGGTCACGTAGCGGTGGCTGGTGCCGTGGAAGCCGTAGCGACGGATGCCGTGGTCCGTGTACAGCTTGTAGGGGATGGGGTAGATGTACGCCATGTCCGGCATGGTCTGGTGGAACGCGGTGTCGAAGACGCCGACGTTGGGCACCGAAGGCAGCACCTTCAGCGTCGCCTCGATGCCGGTGATGTTGGCCGGGTTGTGCAGCGGCGCCAGGGGCACGCACTCGCGCAGGGCGTCCAGCACGTCGTCGTCGATCACCACCGAGGCCGAGTACTTCTCGCCCGCGTGCACCACGCGGTGGCCCACCGCGACGATTTCCTCGAGCGACTTCAGCACGCCGTGCTCGGGGTGCAGCAGCGCCGCCAGCACCAGCTCGCAGGCGCAGGCGTGGTCGGGGATGGGCAGCTCCTCGGTCACCGCGGAGCCGCCCACCGGGCTGAACGTGTGGATGCCCTTGTCCAGGCCGATGCGCTCGACCAGGCCCTTGGCCACCAGCCGCTCGGCGCCCATCTCCATGAGCTGGTACTTCAGCGAGCTGCTGCCGCAATTGATCACCAGGACGTTGAACATTTCCCGTCGATCCTCAGGCGCCCTGCAGCGCGGTGATGGCGGCCACGTTGACGATGTCCTCGACGCTGCAGCCGCGCGACAGGTCGTTCACGCCGCGCGCCATGCCCTGCAGCACCGGGCCCACGGCCTCGGCGCCGGCCAGCCGCTGCACGAGCTTGTAGCCGATGTTGCCGGCGTCCAGGTCGGGGAAGATGAGCACGTTGGCCGTGCCCGCGACCGTGCTGCCGGGCGCCTTCTTGCTGCCGATCGCCGGCACGATCGCCGCGTCCAGCTGCAGGGGGCCGTCCACGGCCAGGTCGGGGGCCTTTTGCCGGACGATGGCCAGCGCCTCGACCACCTTGTCGACGTCCGGGCCGGCGCCGCTGCCCATCGTGCTGAAGCTGAGCATCGCCACGCGCGGCTCGAAGCCGCACAGGGCGCGCGCGGTGGCCGCCGTCGCGATGGCGATGTCGGCCAGCTGCTCGGCGTTCGGCTGCGGGTTGACGGCGCAGTCGCCGAACACCAGCCGGCCCTGGTCGCCGAACGGC
>CAINDZ010000141.1 GCA_903847545.1 uncultured bacterium
AGCGGCACGAACTTCACGTAGATGTCGCGGTCGCTGCCCGGGTCGTGACGCGTCTCGGAGGCCTCCTGCCCGGCGTCGATGGCCGCGAGCGAGGCGGCGCTGTACTCCAGCTCCTTGAGCGGATGCCCGGCCAGCTTGGCGTCGGGGTGCGCGACGATCAGGCCCGCGTGCGAGACAAGGAACGCGTAGCCGTCGCCGTACGGCTTCAGCGTGGCGATGCGCTCGTTGAACGTCTTGAGCACCAGGTCGATGCCCGCGACGCCGACGGCCTTGCCGCCCACGAAGATGGGCATGCAGGTGCTGGTCATCATCGCGTTGCCGGCATCGGGCTCGATGTAGGGGTCGAGCAGGCACTCCTTCCCGGCCGCGAGCGGGATGGTGTAGTAGTCTTCCTTCGAGTAGTCCGCGAAGGTGCCCGTGCCCATCGTCAGGTCGATGCTGCCGTTCAGGCGCTGCGCGTACGGCATGAAGGCGCCGTCCGTCGCGTAGCCCGCCGTGTTGGCGAACTCGGCGTCGCGCCCGTCGTAGCGGTTGGGCTCGGCCTGGAACCACACGCCGTAGTAGAACGGGTTCGACTCGAGGATGCCCTGCAGCTGGTGGGCCATCGACGGACGGTCGATGGTCGCCTGGCCCGTCATGACCACCTCGAGCTGCCGTGCCAGCGACTTGGTCGCGGCCATCGACTGGGCGAGGTCCGCGCCAAAGGTCGCCGCCATGCTGTTGGCGATCTGGGTCGACTTGTCGAAGGCCTCGTCGCGGGTGATGGTCCGGACACGCACGGCCAGGACGACCACCATCGACATCACGATCACGACCGCCATCCCGCCCAGAAGGGCGAGGGTGCGGGTCTGCAGGCGCCAATGGGAAAGCAAAACGGGACCTCCGGGCGTGAAGGGATTCCATCGGCTTCCATTGTCGGCCGGGCCGCGCCGCCCTTGAGCCCCGAATGAACCCGCTTTTTCACTGTGCCCGTGCCCGCCGGCTAGGTACAATGCGCGCTTGTGATTGGACCCGGCCGACCCCGGCCGCAACCCAACCGAGGAGCCGTCCATGTCCAACCCGTTGTTCGCCCGCAAGTCCGTCGAGATGCTGCTCGACGAGGCCAAGGACGATAACCGCCTGCGGCGCGTGCTGGGCCCCGTCCAGCTGACGGCCCTGGGCATCGGCGCCATCATCGGGGCCGGCATCTTCGTGGCCACCGGCGCGGCCGCGCACAACATCGCCGGGCCGTCGCTGATGCTCTCGTATGTCGTGGCGGGCATCACCTGCATCTTCGCGGCGCTGTGCTACGCCGAGTTCGCCGCCATGGTGCCGGTGGCCGGCTCGGCCTACACCTACGCCTACGCCACCCTGGGCGAGCTGTTCGCATGGATCATCGGCTGGGATCTCATCCTCGAGTACGGCGTGTCGAGCGCGGCGGTGGCCACCGGCTGGTCGGCGTACTTCCAGAGCGCCATCGGCAAGCTCGGCATCCACATCCCGCAGCTGCTGGCGGAGTCGCCCTGGAAGTACGACCCGGCGACCGGCCTCTTCGCCTCGACCGGCGCCGTGATGAACCTGCCGGCGCTGGTCATCGTGGCGATCATCACCGCGATCCTCGTCAAGGGCATCCAGGAAAGCGCGACCTTCAACGGCGTCATGGTGGCCATCAAGGTGGCCGCCGTGCTCTTCGTGATCGGCGTGGGCGCGTTCTTCATCAACACCACCAACTGGCACCCCTTCGCCCCGTTCGGCTGGACGGGCATCAGCTTCTTCGGCCACCATGTGGCGGGCATGACGGACGGCGGCGGGCAACCCATCGGCATGCTGGCCGGGGCGGCCATCATCTTCTTCGCCTACATCGGCTTCGACTCGGTCTCGACGCACGCGGAAGAGGCCCGCAACCCGCAGCGCGACGTGCCCATCGGCATCATGGTCTCGCTGCTGGTCTGCACGGTGCTCTACATCGCCGTCGTGGCCGTGCTGACGGGCATGGTGAAGTTCGACCAGCTCGACATCCACGCGCCCGTGTCCACCGCCTTCCAGCAGAAGGGACTGGGCTGGGCCGAGGGCCTCATCGCCACGGCGGGCGTCGCCGGCATCACCTCGGTGCTGCTGGTGATGATGCTCAGCGGCCCGCGCGTGTTCCTGGCCATGGCGCGCGACGGCCTGCTGCCCAAGGCCACCTTCGGCGACGTGCACCCGAAGTTCCGGACGCCCTGGAAGTCGACGATCCTGGTCGGCTGCTTCGTGGGCCTGCTGGCCGGATTCCTGCCCATCGACGCGCTGCTGCACCTGGCGAACATCGGCACGCTGCTGGCGTTCGTCATCGTCTGCATGGCCGTGCTGGTGATGCGGAAGAAGCACCCCGAGACCCATCGCCCGTTCCGCTGCCCGTGGGTGCCGTTCGTGCCCGTCATGGGCGTGCTCACGTGCCTGATGCTGATGTTCTCGCTGCCGGTGGCGAACTGGTGGCGGCTCATCGCCTGGCTGGCGCTGGGCATGGTCATCTACTTCGCCTACGGGCGGCGGCACAGCGTGCTGGCGAAGATGCGGGCGCAGAAGCCCTAGCCGCGACGGGACGGCGCCCGCGCGCCGGGTCCGGAAAACGGGGGCGGGCGCGGCCTTGACCGCGCCCGCCCCCTTCGTTGTCGCCGGCGTTGTCGCGCCTACTTGCCGGGCGCCGGCGCCGGCGTCGCCGCCGCGGTCGTCGTCGGCGCCGGCGCGGCCGCCGCCTTCGCCGCCAGGGCGTCGTCGATGACCTTGATGCCCTGGAACGCCAGGTCGGCGGATTCCATCAGCGACTTCTTCGCCGCCTCGGGATTGTGGAAGCCGTCCGAGTTCTCGGCGGTCCAGTATTCCCACAGGATATGCGCGCGCAGGTGGTAGTCCTGCGCCTTCGTGATGACCTCGGCCGGCAGGCCGGCGGCCTTGCCCGCCACGATCTTGTCGATCAGCAGCGAGATGCGGAACTCGGCCTTGCGCATCTTGCCGCGGACGTGCGCCTTCACCGAGTCGATGGTGTACCGCGCCTGCTCCTCGGTCCACGTGTCGTGGCACTTCAGGCAGGTTTCCTTCAGGTTCACGCGCGGCGTCACGGCGAAGTGCGACGTGTAGGTCTTGCCGCTCTTGCCCTTCATCTTCGGCATGTGGCAGGCGTCGCAGCCGGCCCCGGCCTTGTCGTGCACCGA
>CAINDZ010000142.1 GCA_903847545.1 uncultured bacterium
CGACGCCGAGGGCATCGCCGGCCTGGACAACGGAGCGGTGCGCTTCGCGCCGCCGCTGCGTCAGGGCTGGGGCCGCGCGGCGCTGGCCTGCGGGCCCTGGCCACGGCGCCCCGGATTGACCCTCGCGGCCTACCTCCTGAACGGGCACAACACGGCGCAGGTCGAGCCGCTGCCGGACGCCTTCAAGGCGCGCCTCGATCGCTGGCTGCGCGCCTCGGAGCAGGAGGGGCGGGGGACGCGGTTGCGCGCCTGGCTTCGCAGCGGTCGCGTGCGTCGCACCGTCAGGTCGTTTCGCTGGTGGTGGCGCCTGCGCCGCGAACAGCGGGCGGTCGTCCGCCTGGACGAGAACCTGGCCGTGGGCTGGCATGCGCAACCGGCGCCCGCGGATCCGATGGTCGGCGGCGCGGGCTTCGTCATGCACGCCACCGGCGCCGAGAACGGCGAGTTGTGGGTGAGCGCGGGCGGCGTCTCGCAGCCGGTGGCCGCGGCTGTTCCCGACGTCCCGCTCGCGCTGGCCGTCATCCTGCGCGAGCGCGGCGCGTTGTACTGCGCCGGCGCGACGCCCGGCGCGCCCGGGCTGCCCGCGTACCCGTGGGTGCGGCCGCTGGCCATCGACACGCGCTCGGACGAGGCGTTCGTGCACGGGGTCGTCAGCCCGGCGGCGTGGGGACAGATCGGGTTCCGCATCGACACGCGCGTGCATGCGGTGCAGGCGGCCGTGCCGACGGCGTTCACCGCCTGGTGCGGCCCCGCGCTCGCGGCCGACCGGTTCACTGACGGGGATGAGCCCTGCGCGCGGCCGGCCGAGCGCGGCGGCGACTGGGAAGCGGTGGGCGGCGCGTTCCGGTGCGGCGTCGATGGGCTGACAGGCGCGGCGACGGGCGCGCTGATGCTGCGCCCCGTGGCGCCCGACGGCCTCGGCCTGCTGCACGTGCTGGTGCGCAATGCGGGCGCGGGCGCCGGGCTCGTGGCGCGGGCCGCCGATGCCGGCAACTGCGTGCGCGTCACGCTGACCGCCGGCGGCTGCGCCGTGCACGAGGTGTCCGGCGGCGTCGCCACGCTGCTGGCCGAAACCGCGGACCTGCCGGCGGACGGCGGGCCGGAGCGCGCGCTCCAGTTGTCGCTCGACGGGGCGGCCCTGGCGGTGGCCGTCGACGGCCGGCGCATCCTGCAGGCGACGACCACGCGCGCGGGCGAGGACGGCGAGGCCGTCGGGGTGCACGTGATCGCCGGCGAGGGCACGCAACCCGCGGCAACGCTCCGCGATTTCGAGGCGCACGCGACGCGGCTGCTGTTGCCGCCGGATTTGTGCATCGTCCCGGCGCCGGTGCCGTGCGGCGAGGCCCTGCTCGCGGCCGATCGCTTCGAGGGCGCGCCCGGCCCGCTCGAGGGTCGCATCATCGCCGAGGGCGGGGCCACATGGACGCGCCGCATCGGGCGCGGCCGCATCGAGCTGACCGGGGACGGCGCCGCGCGCGTCGTGGCCTCCGCGCAGTCGCCCAACCCCGGCCGCACCGCGTTCACGCTGCCCTGGCGCTCGCCCGAGCTGGCCGACCTCGCG
>CAINDZ010000143.1 GCA_903847545.1 uncultured bacterium
GAGCACCGCCAGCACGACCAGCGGCATCGTCATCGACCGCGGCGACTCGTGGATGTGGTGCCGGACCTCGGCGCTGGCGCGGTTCTGCCCGTGGAAGGTCAGCACCACCAGGCGCATCATGTAGAAAGCCGTCAGGCCCGCCACCAGGAAGGCCACCGCGTACAGGCCGAGGCCGCCGCCCTGCCCGCTGAAGGCCTTCCAGAGGATCTCGTCCTTGGAGAAGAAGCCGGCCAGGGGGAACACGCCGGCGATGGCGAAGGTGCCCGCCAGGAACGTCCAGAAGGTGATCGGCAGCTTCTTCGACAGGCCGCCCATCACGCGCATGTCCTGCTCGCCGCTCATCGCGTGGATGACCGAGCCCGAGCCGAGGAAGAGCAGCGCCTTGAAGAAGGCGTGCGTCATGACGTGGAAGATGCCGGCCGCGAAGGCGCCCACGCCGCAGGCCAGCATCATGTAGCCCAACTGGCTGACCGTGGAGTACGCCAGCACCTTCTTGATGTCGTTCTGGGTCATGGCGATGGTGGCCGCCAGCAGGGCCGTCGCCGCGCCGACGATAGCCACCACGTGCATGGCCGCCGGCGAGAGCACGAACAGGAAGTTCATGCGGCAGATCATGTAGACGCCGGCCGTGACCATCGTCGCGGCGTGGATCAGCGCGCTGACGGGCGTCGGGCCGGCCATCGCGTCGGGCAGCCAGATGTACAGCGGGATCTGCGCCGACTTGCCGGTGGCGCCCACGAAGAGCAGCAGCGCGATGGCCGTGGCGGCCGGCGCCAGCACGTCGGCGTGGCGCTGCATGACGCGGAAGCTGAACAGGCCCTCGCCCTCGCCCAGGTGCGGCAGCAGCGTGGCGCCCAGCAGGAAGACGCCCAGCAGGAAGCCGAAGTCGCCGACGCGGTTGACCACGAACGCCTTCTTGCCGGCGATCGCGTTCGCTTCCTCGTTGAACCAGAAGCTGATCAGCAGGTACGAGCAGAGGCCCACGCCCTCCCAGCCCACGAAGAGCATGAGCAGGTTCTCGCCCAGGATCAGCGTCATCATCGCGAAGATGAACAGGTTCAGGTACGTGAAGAAGCGCTGGAAGCCCTTGTCGTGCGACATGTAGCCCAGCGAATAGACGTGGATCAGGAAGCCCACGCCCGTGACGATGAGCGCCATGACGGCATTGAGCGGGTCCATTGCGAAGCCGATGTCGACCCGCAGCGGGCCGAAGCCGATCCACCGCGCCACGATGTCGGCCATGAGGCGCGACTCGGCGGGCAGGGCGGCCAGGCGCATGAACGCCGTCAGCGACAGCACGAAGCTGAGGCCCACGGCGCCGCAGGCGATGACCCCGACGGCCGGTCGCGGCAGGCGCCGGTTCAGGAGGCCGTTGACGGCGGCTCCCAGGAGCGGCAGCAGCACGATCCAGCGCAGCAGGCTCTCCTGGATAACGCTTTCGGTGACGGGACTGTGCACGGCCTACTCCATCAGGGACTTGAGTTCGTCGACGTCGACCGTCCGGCGGCGCCGGTAGATCTCAACGAGGATCGCCAGGCCGATGGCGGCTTCGGCCGCCGCCACCGCGAAGTTCATCAGCACGAAGACATGGCCGCTCGCGTCGCCGTTCTGGCGGCTGAACGCGGCAAACACGATGTTGACCGCGCTGAGCATCAGCTCGATGCACATCAGCATCACCAGCGCGTTGCGGCGCACCACGAAGCCGGTCATGCCGGTGACGAAGATGCAGGCCGCCAGCAGCAGGCAGTGGTTCAGGGTCACGACCACGGCAGCTTCCTTTCGCGGTTGCCCAGCGCCAGGGCGCCGATGATGGCCACCAGCAGCACGATCGAGATCAGCTCGAACGCCAGCAGGTACCGCCCCAGCAGCAGCGTGGCGATCTGGCCGGGCGAGCCGAACCCCTCCGGCGCCGC
>CAINDZ010000144.1 GCA_903847545.1 uncultured bacterium
GCAGACGCCGTCCGACTTCACGGTCTCCGATGCCGTGTACCGCCAGTTCGCGGGCTACCTGAAGAAGCGCGAGAAGATCGACGAGTACCTCGGCGTGTTCAAGCTGACGATGTCCGACTCGCTGCTGAACGCCAACGCCGAGTACCTGAAGCGCGGCATCCGCCGCGAGCTGGCGCGGCGCCTGCACGGCCAGGAAGCGGCCTACAAGGTGGCCATCGAGGCCGACACCCAGCTGCACCACGCGCTGGAGCTGTTCCGCAAGGGGCGCACGCTGCCCGAGCTGATGGCGATGGCGGCCGAGTGGAACAAGGCCGAGCTGGCCAAGGCCGCCGCGGCGCCCGCGCCGGCGAAGGAGCCCGTGCGAAACTGACGCCCGCTGCGGGCGAGTCCGGCAAGCGAACAGGAGGCCCGCCGTCGTGGACGGCGGGCCTCCCGCTCTTCAGGCTTCGGGTTTCAGGCGTCGCGTCGCGGTGCGCGCCCTACACCAGGGCCGCCTCGAGCCGGCCGCAGTGCTTGTCCAGCAGGGCCACCAGCTCGGTGAACTGGGGCTTGCTGATGTAGGCGTCGGCGCCCACGGCCTCGCACTTGGTGGCGATCTGCTCGTTGATCAGCGAGCTGAACATGATCACCGGCAGCTCCTCGGTCTGCTTCGTCTGCTTGACCCAGCGGCACAGCGCCAGGCCGTCCATCGCCGGCATCTCGATGTCGCTGATCAGCGCCGCGACGTAGTCGCCCACCGGCCGGCCGGCGGCGTCCGCCTGCCCGACCAGGCGGATCAGCTCGTCATGGCACTCCTTGCCGTTGGCAAACGTGCGCAGGTCCGTGTAGCCGCCCCGGCGCAGTTCATCTGCCACGTGCTTGCGCAGCACGGCCGAGTCCTCGGCCAGCAGGATCGGCCGCGCGCCGCGGGCCGCGGCCAGGTCGGCGTCGTCCGTCGCCGTGACCGAGTGCTGGAACTGTCCGCGCGGCAGGATCTCGGTGACGATCTTCTCCATGTCGACCAGCAGGATCTCGCGGCCCTCGATCTGCAGGGAGCCGGTGAACTTGCTTTCCGAGCTGCCCAGGTAGGGGCTCAGCGGGTTGATGGCCTCCCACGACACGCGGTGGATGCGGTGCACGCCGTGCACCAGGAAGGCCGTCTTCAGCTGGTTGAACTCCATCACCAGCACCAGCCGGTTGGGCGCGCCCTCGCCGCAGGCGGGCTTGCCTTCCTCGTAGGAGAGGTCGCCGTGCGGGTCGGCCGTGTCCATCTCCTTGCCCAGGTCGATCATGGTCAGGCAGTGCTCGCGGAAGCGCAGCGTGCCGATGACCGACGGGTGGGCCAGGTGGATGCGCGTGACCCGCTTCGGGTCGTACTGCTCGATGGCCTGGATCTTCAGGACATTGACGCCGAACGATTGTCCGCCCAGCACGAATTCCAGGATCTCGACCTCGTTCGTGCCGGATTCGAGCAGGATGCTGGCTTTGGCCATGACGTTTCCTTCCCGGGCGCAGGTCCGCGGCGGGCCGGGGCCCGCCGATCAACGGTTTCGATCAACCAACCAGGTTCAGCCGGTGCATGACGTCTTCCAGAAGGAAGCCTTCCTCGCCCGGCAGGTTCGTGAACGCGAAGCCCACCTTGTGGAACGCCGGGTTCGTGTCCGGCGAGCACCACACGGCGCGGGCCTCGACCGAGACTTCGGCCCGGTTCTGCACGATGACCGGCAGCGTGATGCGCACGAAGAAGACGCATCCCGGCGCGATCGGCTGCTGGCAGACGAGCATCATCCCGTCGGCCGTGATGTCGACGATGCGTCCGAGGACGCGACCGCTCTGCTCATCGATGACCCTGACATGGTGCGGCGTGTTCCGCCGCGGGCGTTGCCGAAGTTCAGAGGACATGGACGAACCGGATCCTTTCGTTGACGGGACAGGGCTGTTTTCGACCCGCGCCGGGCCGACTTGAGGGGGGATAAGGGGTTCCCGCAGGTCGCGCCCCCGCGGGCGGTTGCCGGTCCGCGGGGCGCCCGCTATGATGCCGCCGCCGGATGGGCCACTGGGGGCCCGGCGGGGCGCCGGAGGGGCCTGATGGACGGGATACTGGATTTCAATGTCGATTCGGAAGTGGGGCGCCTCGAGGCGGTGATCGTGCACCGGCCCGGCCAGGAGGTCGCCGACATGACGCCCGCCTCGGTCGAGCGGGCCCTGTACGGCGACATCCTGAACCTGGGCGTGGCCCTGCGGGAGTACGACGAGCTGCTGGGCGTCCTGCGCCGCCGCGCCCGGGTGCTCGAGGTCCACGACCTGCTGGCGGAGCTGTTGGCGGACCCGCAGGTGGCCGAGCCCCTGGTGCGCCGGCTGTGCGCCGCCGAGGGCGCCGCTTCGCTCGGCGACGAGCTGGTGGCCTCGCCCCCCGCCGATCTGGCGCGCCTGCTCGTCGAGGGGCTGCCCCTGCGCAAGGACAACCTGTCGCGGTTCCTCAGCCGCGAGCGCTACTCGCTGCCGCCGCTGCACAACTTCTTCTTCATGCGTGACACAGGCATGGTCGTCGGGAAGCACGCGCTGGTCGGCAACATGGCCAGCCCGGTGCGCAGCCGCGAGGCGCTGTTGATGGAGGCGCTGTTCCGCCACCATCCGGGATTCTCCACGACCGCCGTCGACCTGCGCAGCCTCGATCCCGCCGCCTCGGGCGTGGCGATCGAGGGCGGCGACGTGCTGGTCGCCGCGCCCGGCGTCCTGGTCGTCGGCATGGGCGCCCGCACGTCGCGGCAGGCCATCGACCTGCTCATCGAGCACTTCCGGCGCGAGGGGGCCACGCAGCACATCCTGGTCCAGGAGCTGCCGGCCGAGCCCGCCTCGTTCATCCATCTGGACATGGTCTTCACGCTGCTGGACCGCGACTGCTGCCTGGCCTACGAGCCGGTGATCATGCAGCGGCACCACTTCGACACGGTGCACATCCACCTCGACCGCGGCCGCGTCGTGACGATCGAGGAGGAGGACAACCTGCCGGCCGCGCTGGCGGGCCTGGGCCTGGAACTCGAGGTGCTGTCCTGCGGCGGGCGCGCCGACACGTGGGTGCAGGAGCGCGAGCAGTGGCACAGCGGCGCCAACTTCTTCGCGCTCGGGCCGGGACAGGTGGTGGGTTACGGTCGCAACGAGGCGACGATCGCCGAACTGGCGCGCGCCGGCTTCGCGGTGGTGCCGGCGCGTGACGTCATCGAGGGGCGCGCCGACCTCGACGCGATGGGACGCGCCGTCGTGACCATCGACGGTGCCGAGCTGGCGCGGGGCGGCGGCGGCTGCCGCTGCATGACGCTGCCCGTGCGCCGCGGGGCCTGCTAGCGGCGTGCGCCGCGCCGCGGGC
>CAINDZ010000145.1 GCA_903847545.1 uncultured bacterium
GCGCGGCGATCGCCGCCAGCAGCTGCAGCCGGCCGGGATGGGCCAGGGCGCGGGCCACCTGCGCCAGGTCCACCAGCTCGGTCGGGTAGGCTTGCCCTCGGATTCCGGCCACGCGCGCTCCTTTCGGCCGCCCCCATCGTTTATCGTCGATTTACGATAATACCCCCGCGTGCCCACCGCCAGCACAATCTGATGGACAAAAAATCTACCAATAATGTAAAATAATGGGGCACAGGTGGGGAAACTCCAGCCAGCCGGCGTGGCGCAGCGTCGGCCGGGGGTCTCGATGAACCGCATCATCCGTACGGCTTGTACCCTGACGATCCTGGCCCTCGCGGGAGGGGTCGTCGGCGGCGCCGCACCGCGCAACGCCTTGAACGCCAAGCCGTTGCCCATCCCCCGCACCCATGCGGCCGTGGCCCTGCCCGGGCGCCTGCCGCAACCCGCCGTCGCGGCCCCCGCAGCCGGACACCGCCGCCACGCCAGCGCCGAGGGCGCCGGCAAGACGGCGCGGCGGGTGTTCGCCGAAGTGGACCTGACCGACCGCGTGAAGGGGTCCGCACGCCCCGACACCGCCCTGGCCTCGTTCTCGCCAGAACTGCGCGCGCAGCTGGACCGGCTGACCGACCCCTCGTTCCTGCGCCCGCAGGGCGCCGCGCCGCTGTCGACCGTCGGCTCGCGACGCGCGCTGCGCACGGCCGACAAGAGTGCGCCCTGGTCGGCCAACACCCTGGCCGCCAACCCCACCAGCATGAACGACGACCATGTCACGCTGGCCACCAGCCCCGACGGCGCCATCCTGTTCGCCGCGTTCTCGGCCGTCGACCTGGGCGCGACCGATCGCGACATCTACGTGGCGCGCTCGCTTAACCAGGGCCTGTCGTGGACGGTGTCCAAGCTGCCGTCCTTCACGACCGACGAGTACCAGCCCGAGCTGGCCGTCGACGGCGGCGGCTACCTGCACGTGGTGTGGATCCGCGACGACGGCTACATCCTGCGCGCGCGCAGCGCCAACCCCGGCGACAACACCTCGTGGGCGTGGGCCAAGGGCCTGGCCGTGGGCGAACCCTGCGCCGTGCCGTCGATCGCCGTGACCGGCGCCGGCGACTTCGCGAAGGTCTTCATCGCCGCCAACTGGCTGACCGTCAACTACGACTACTACCAGTACGAGTGGACGCTGATCTTCATGTACTCGTCCAACGGCGGCAACACGGTCACCTACGACTACTTCCTGCCCGACGGCTACGCCGACTACTGGCCGGACGTGGCGATGACCGCCGGCACGGTGCACTTCGTGAACGCCGAGCAGGACGCCGAGACGGGCGAGATGGAGATCCTGATCGCCACCGACGCCTACACCGGCAGCTTCGCCAGCCCGGCCAGCTTCACCGGCTGGACCTCGAGCAACGGCGGCTACCCTCGCGTGGCATGCGAAGGCGCCGACGTCTACGTCGCCTACCAATTGGACTACACCGACGGCATCACCAGCGACGGCGACATCATCTACACCTACAGCACCGACAGCGGCAGCACGTTCTACGGGCCGTACGGCCTGGTGGCCGACGAGTACGACAGCGTGGGCCCGAGCCTCTTCGTGCGCGGCGGCGTCGTGGGCTGCCTGTGGCTGGACGCCCCGGCCGGCGGCGACGAGTACCAGCTGGCGACGCGCCTGGCCTCGGGCCACGGCGCGGTCGAGTTCTTCGGCGACGTCGAGACGATCACCGACGCGCCGCGCGTCGAACCCGTCTTCCACGCCGCCGACGGTGCCTTCACCGGCGCCCGCGCGCATGCGGCGTGGAGCGACCGGCGCGACTTCCCCACGCAGGGGCGCAACATCTACACCAGCCGGCGCGACCTGAAGGCCAACCTGGCGGCGTTCACGCCGGCGGGGTGGGACAGCTCGCTGGTCGTGAACATGATCAAGGGCCAGCGCGGCAACGGCTACACGTCGGCCGGCGACACCAACTACGTCAGTTTTGCGTTCCTGAACGACGGCCTGCGCGATATCAGCGCCAGCTTCTACCTGGACCTCGAGGTCGACGGCGTCGTGCGCGCCTCGTGGAGCCTGGACGGCGGCCTGCCCGCCGGCACCTACGTGCCGCTGGAGGACTTCCCGCTGCTGAACGGCCGCGGCCGGCACACCGTTGCGGTGCGCCTGGACCCCGACCACCTGGTGGCCGAGGACAGCGAGGCCGACAACGACTTCAGCCGCGCCTGCGACTTCCTGGACGGCGACCCGCTGCTGCGCTTCCGCCCGTCCGGCCTGGTCACCA
>CAINDZ010000146.1 GCA_903847545.1 uncultured bacterium
AGGTGACCAGCGATGGCCGAGAAGACCTGGACGATGCCCGACGGCATCTACACCGCCCTGATCACCCCGTTCGCGCCCGACGGGGCCGTGGACCGGGCCGCCTGGAAGCGCCTGCTGCAGAGGCAGGTGGACGGCGGCGTGGCGGGCGTCGTGCCGGTCGGCTGCACCGGCGAGGCGGCCGTACTGTCGCGCGACGAGCGCGAGTGGCTGGTACGGACGGCGGTCGAGGCCTGTGCCGGCAGGTGCGCGGTGGTCGCCGGCTCGGGGTCGAACTCGACCCGCGAGTCCATCGCCCTGACGCGCGACGTGAAGGCCTGGGGCGCCGACGCCGCGATGCTGATCTCGCCGTACTACAACAAGCCGCAGCAGGCCGGCCTGCTCGCGCACTACCGCGTGATCGCGCGCGCCGTGGACATCCCGCAGGTCATCTACAACGTCCCCGGCCGCACGGCCGTGAACATCCTGCCGGAGACCGTGGCGCAACTGGCCGCCGAGCCGAACATCGTCGCGCTGAAGGAGGCGAGCGGGAACCTCGTGCAGATCGAGGAGGCCATCGGTCGCTGCGACCTGAAGGTGTACTCGGGCGACGACGGCCTGAACTTCCAGGTCTTCGGCCTCGGTGGCGCGGGCGCCATCAGCGTCGTCAGCAACCTGCTGCCCGCCACGCTGACGCGGATGTGGCAGGCGTATGCGGCCGGCGACATCAACACCGCGTGGCCGCTGTCGCGCACCCTCGACCCCGTGTGCACGGCCTGCTTCCTGGAGACCAACCCGGTTCCCGTGAAGGAGCTGCTGTCGATGGCCGGCCTGTGCCGCCGCGACCCGCGCCTGCCTCTGGTGCCGGTGTCGGAAAAGACGCTGACGCGCCTGGTCCAGTTCTACGAGGGAACGCTGTCGGGCCTGCTGGCCGGCGAACCCGGGGCCGCCGCGTGAGCGCGCCGGACCGCCTGCAGGTCGCCGTCCACGGCGCCGAGGGCCGCATGGGGCGGCTGGTGACGGCGCTGGTGGATGCCGCCGACGACTGCGACCTGGTGGCGCTGTTCACGGAGCCCGGCCGCGTGGTGCCCGCCGGCGAGCTGCACGCCACGCTGCCCGTGTCGGGGCAGGACGCGATGGGGGCGCTGCTGCCGGCCGGCTGCGTGGTCATCGACTTCTCGCTGGCGCCGGCGCTGGACGGGCTCCTGGCCGGCGTGGCCGCCTCCGGCGCGCGCCTGGTCAGCGGCACGACGGGATTCAGCGAGGCCCAGTTCGCCGCCTTGCGCCGGCACGCCGAGCGCCTGCCGGTCGTGCACGCGACGAACTTCAGCATCGGCATCCCGGCGCTGCAGATGGTGCTGCAGCTGCTGGCGCGGACGCTGCCCGCCGGCTTCAACGCCGAGCAGGTCGAGACGCACCACACCGCGAAGCTGGACCGCCCGAGCGGGACGGCGCGCACGCTGGCCGAGGCCTGGAACCGCGTGCGCGGCGGTGAGCCGGCGCCCGTGCACTCGCAGCGCATCGGCGGCGTGGTCGGCGAGCACACGTGGACCATCGGGGACCAGGAAGAGACGCTCGTGGTCTCG
>CAINDZ010000147.1 GCA_903847545.1 uncultured bacterium
CGTCACCGGCGTCGTCGTCGGCGCGGGCGGCCTTGGCCTTCTTCGCGCGGGCCGGCCGGGCGGCGCGGGCGGCGCGCCAGGCGGACAGTCGCGACGCGACGACGAGCACCACGAGCCCGACGCCCAGGCCGACGGCCGACCACTGCACGACGCCGGCCATCGCCGCCTGCGCCGCGGCGCCCTGCCGCAGGCTGTGCGCCGCATCGGCCATGTGTTTCGACAGTTCCTCGCGGTGGGACTGCAGGCCGGCGATCGCCTCCTGCCCGGCCGCGCTGTACGGCGAGAACTGGCCGGCGGCCAGATCGCCCAGGGGCACGCCGGTGTCGGTCCACACCTGCGAGGCGGCCTCGAGCGCCGAGCGAGCGCGTGCGTTGTCCACGCGCGCCACGCGGTGGGCGCGGCCGTCGAGGCGCACGGCGCCGCCGGCCAGCAGGGCCCCGAGCCCCTCGTCGAAGCTGGTGATGGTCTCGCCCAGCGCGGAGCGGGCGGCGAGCGCCTCCTCGCGGCCCACGCCGGCCACCAGCGACTCGGTCTGCTCGACGAGCTCGCTCACCAGCGCCTGCTGGCGATCGGTGACCTTCAACTGGACCGCCGTGTGGCCGCCCTGGCGGTAGTTCTGCGCCAGGAAGGCGCCGCACGCCACCAGGCACACGCTCACCGCGCCGATCGTCAATTTCAGCCGTCGCGTCGTGGACATTGCTTTCCTCCATGAATCCACGTGGGCGGGCTACCGGCCCGCCTTGCCGTGTTCTACATCGGCCCGGCGGGGGGGCTGTTGAGCCAAAATGCACGGCCGCCTTGAGGTTGTTCCCTTCGGGGTCCCGGGGCGTTATCCTGTTCACAGGGTTCGTCGGCAGGGCAGGGCGCGGCAGGCATGGTCATTTCGCGACATCCACAGTGGGACGGGCGGGCCCCGGGGCTGGGCGGGGTCGTCCGCGAGGTCTGCTCGCGGGTGGCGGCCGCCGGGGGGCGCGCCTGGCTGGTCGGCGGCACGGTCCGGGACTGCGCCCTGGGCCTGGCGCCGGTCGACGCCGACCTGGAGGTGTTCGGGCTGGAGCCCGACCGGCTGGTGGCGGTGCTGGGCGAGGCCTTCGCCATGGACCTGGTCGGGCGCTCGTTCGGCATCCTCAAGCTGAAGGACTGGCCCGTGGATGTCGGGCTGCCGCGGCGCGAGAGCAAGACCGGGCCGGGCCACCGCGGCTTCGCCGTCGCCTCGGACCCGCACCTGCCCCTGCCGGTGGCCGCGGCGCGGCGCGACTTCACCATCAATGCCGTGTACCTCGACCCGCTGGGCGGCGAGGTGGCCGATCCGTGGGGCGGGCTCGACGACCTGGAAGCCGGCGTGCTGCGCCACACCTCGGACGCGTTCGGCGAGGACCCGCTGCGCGTGCTGCGCGGCATGCAGCTGGCCGGCCGGTACCGCCTGGCGCCCGACCGCCTGACGGTGGCGGTGTGCCGCGCGATGACGCCCGAGGGCCTGGCGCACGAGCGCCTGTTCGGCGAGTGGGAGAAGCTGCTGGTGCTGGGCGGCGAGCCCTCGCGCGGGCTCGGCTTCCTCGAGGACACAGGCTGGCTGGCGTACTTCCCCGAGCTGGATGCGCTGCGCGGCTGCCCGCAGGATCCGCACTGGCACCCCGAGGGCGACGTCTGGACGCACACGCGCCACTGCCTCGACGTGTTCGCGGCCGAGCTGACCGGCGACAGGCGCGAGGACCTGGTGGTGGGGCTCGCCGTGCTGTGCCACGACCTGGGCAAGCCCGCCACCACGGCCGAGGTGGACGGGCGCCTGCGCGCCTTCGGGCACGAGGGCGTGGGCGGCGGGCTGGCGCGCGCGTTCCTGGCGCGACTGACGGCCGGCCAGGCGCTGGTCGAGCAGGTCGTGGCGCTGGTGCGCGAGCACACGCGGCCGGTGGCGCTGCACAAGTCGGGGGCGTCCGATGCCGCGATCCGCCGCCTGGCGGTGCGCGCCGGGCGCATCGACCGCCTGGTGCGCGTGGCCCGCGCCGACGCGCGGGGGCGGCCGCCGCTGGCCTCGCACGCGTTCGCCGCGGGCGACTGGCTGCTGGCGCGTGCCCGGGCGCTGGGCGTCGAGAGCGGCCCGCCGGCGCCGATCGTGCTGGGACGCCACCTCATCGCGCTGGGCCTTGAGCCCGGGCCGGCATTCGGCGACTGGCTGGACCGCTGCTATGCGGCCCAGCTCGAGGGGACGATCACGAACGAGGAAGAGGGTATCGCCTTCGCGGCGCGCCTGGCGGGCGAAGGGCGCGCCTGACGCCTCAGGCGCCGGCCACGGCCGCGGTCGCCGGCAGGAAGGCCGCCGCCGCCGCGCCGAACTGGTCGAGATGGATGGCCCACGCCGCGGCGGCCTCGTCGCGGCGGCCGGCGCGCACCAGTTCGTACATCGCGGCCCACGACGCCAGCTGCGCCGACGGGTCGTAGCCCCGCCGCAGCGCCTCGCGCCACCCGCGCACGGCCA
>CAINDZ010000148.1 GCA_903847545.1 uncultured bacterium
CTGCCGGCCGGCCCCATCATGGGCGGCGCGCCGCGCAGCGCCGTCGTGGGCGCCATCTGCGAGCACACGGCCCACCACCGCGGCTCGCTCGCGGTGTACGCGCGCCTGCTCGACTACGCGCCCCCGATGCCGTACGGCGACTGACGCCGACACCGGCCAAGAGCGCACGAAGGCCCCGCCCCTGCCGGGAACGGGGCCTTCCTCATGTCCGCACCGGACGCAGGACCGCGCCGGCTAGCGCGCCAGGCGCATCGCCACCGCATAGACGACCGGCAGCACGATGCCGACGCCCATCATCACGCCCCCGCGCCCGGCCAGCCCCTTGCGGCCGCGCACCAGCAGCGGCCCCGTCAGCGCCAGCACGATCAGCAGCGCGGCGTACACGTCGGCGATGACCGTCCACGCGCCCTTGCCGTTGTTCAGGTGCATGAAGTTCAGGTCGAACAGGACGGGCCGCGGCCGGGCCATGCGGTGCACTGCCTGCCCGGTGACGAGGTTCACCTCCCAGCCGCCGCCTTCCTGGAAGACCTGCAGCACCTCGGGCGAGGCGCGCCACGTCGACTTCACCTGGTCGCGGCGCAGTCCCAGCCGTTCCAGCACCACCGGTTCCACGTCGGCGGTCGGGCCGGCGCCCACCGGCGCGATCGCCAGCGGCTCGGCCACGCGCTCGTAGTTCGCGTCCCAGTGGTGGGCGTGGTTGACCGCGATGCCGCTGGCGGCATAGACGATCGTCAGGCCCACCACCAGGAAGCCGATCTCCCGGTGCAGGGTCCAGCAGACCTTGCGCACTCTCTGCATGCGCCGGTCAGTTCTTCGTGGCGACGGCGCCCGTGCCGCTGATCTGGTACAGCGTCATGCACGAGGTGACCGCGTTCGCGTCGAACTTCTCGCCCTTCTTCTTCGCCTCGGCCTCGCAGACCTTCTTCGTGGTCTCCATGTCCAGCTTGTTGGCCGTCCACACGCCCTCGGCCACGACCATGTCGCCCAGGATCTCGGGCGGGAAGACGATCTCGCCGTCGGTGACCTTCACGCGCACGGTCTGGCCCTCGACGTCCGAGGCCAGGTTGATCCAGCAGCCGCGGTGCTCGCACACGCCGACGGCCTTGCCCTGCACGCGGATGGTCTTGCCCACCCACTTGTCCGGGTTGGCCATGAGCGCGCTGACGCGCACGGTGTCGGCGGCGGCCACGCCCTTGCCGTAGGTCTTCGGGCCGTCGCCGGCCAGGGCGACGCCGGCCAGCAGCAGGCTCGCGAGCACGAGGGAAGCCAGGAAACGCATCGTGATACCTCTTTGCCGTTGCAGGTGCAGGTGCGGGTGCAGGTGCTGGGAGCGGGGTTCCGCCCCCGCGGCCCCCCGTCGAACATCACCCATCGACGCCGCGGAATCAAGACCGGGTCGGTGTTCGACCGCGGTCAGCTTTCAGACCCCGGACATGGCCCGAGGGCGAACCGGAACGCCTCGGCCAGCCCCTGCCGCCAGTTCACCCAGTTGTGCCCGGCCGGGCGGGTGTCCAGACGGACCTCGGCGCCGCGCCCCCGCAGGGCGTCCGCCAACCGGCGATTGCTCGGCAGGAGCCATTCGAACGTGCCACAGTCGAGAAACCAGCGGATATTCTGTTGTGGTCCGTTGACCACAATATCCACGAAGGCCTCGTTGCCGTGAAAAGGGTCGCCCGGCGTCATGTCCGGCGAGAATAGGAAGGCCCCCGACTGGGCCACGACCGCCTCGAACCCCCCGTTCGCATCCCAGGCCAGCTGGGCGCTCAGCAACCCGCCCAGGCTGGCCCCCCAGGCGATCCGACGGCCGTCGCAGGCCACCCGGGCCGTCACGAACGGCAGCACTTCCTCCACCAGGAAGGCGCGGTAGGCCGGGTTGAAGAAATACTCGGGAGTCCGCTCGCGCGGCGGGACGAAGACCAGGTGCGCCGGGGCCGCCTCGCCGCGCGCCAGCAGCCGGTCCAGCACCTGCGGGGCCCGGCCCCAGCCGTA
>CAINDZ010000149.1 GCA_903847545.1 uncultured bacterium
CGCGCTGGAACTTCAGCACCAACGGCGTGGCCATCATGGGCCTGCACGGGGTGTCGTGCCTGGGATTCGGGCCGGGGCGCGAGGAAATCGCGCACATGGCCGACGAATACGTGCCTATCGACGACGTGGTGGCCGCCTGCGCCTTCTACGCCGCCCTGCCGCACGAGTTGATGCACGGCTGAGGAGCCCCCGCCCGCCCGCAAGGGCCTGCCCCGGAAGGGGTTGGCGGGGTCACTCCCGGTTTGACAACTGCACCGGTCATTTGATATAATCTCAGGGTTGCGCTCCCCCGCCGCGGGGGTGCGCGGCCCTGACATCGCCCAACCGCCCGTCCCCGAGGAGTGCCATGAGCACCAGGATCATGCTGCGCATGCTGGCTGCGTTCACGCTGGTCGTGCTGTCGGCTGCCGGAGCCTCGGCCCAGACCACGAACCTGATCATCAGCGAGTACGTCGAGGGTTCGGCGAACAACAAGGCGATCGAGATCCACAACGGCACGCAGGACGTGATCAGCCTGGGCGCCTACCGGCTGGACCGCTACTCGAACGGGTCGGCGACGCCGTTCGCGATCAGCCTGCCCGCGACCAACCTGGCCCCCGGCGCGACGCACGTGATCGTGTTCAACCTGGCCGACGCCTCGCTGCTGGCGCACGCCAACCAGATCGACACGAACCTTAACTTCAACGGCAACGACGCGCTGGTGCTGGTCTACGGCACGAACACCGTCATCGACAGCATCGGGCGCGTCGGCGAGGACCCGGGCACGGCCTGGACCTGCAGCGGCGGCGGCACCGCCAACCTGACCATGCGCCGCGTCAGCAGCGTGTGCGCGGGCGACACGAACCCTTCCGATGCGTTCAACCCCTGCTCGGGCTGGGTCTTCTTCGCCATCGACACGTTCAGCGGGCTGGGCAGCCACATCACCGACTGCGGCGCGGTCCCCGACGAGGGCACCTCGTGGGGCGGCCTGAAGGCCACCTTCCGCTAGCCGCCCGCGGCAGCATCGCATCGGCGCCCGTCCCGGCTGGGGCGGGCGCCTTCACATGGGGAGGCGGCGGGATCCCCCGTTTCCCGGTCGCAGGGCGCCGTTGCACGTTGCCAACGGCGGCGCCGGCGTAGTAATTTGCAGGATTGGCACGCAAGCGCCGGAACCACGAACAGCGAACGCGGACGCGACCGGAGTCGCGACCGCCGGAAAGCCGAGGAATGACCATGAGCAAGCCGCTGCAGGGACGCCACTTCATCGACACGCAGGAATGGACGCGCGACGAACTGGAGCTCGTGCTCGAGACCAGCTTCGACCTGAAGCGGAAGTTCTACCGCGACGAGCCGCACGCGCTGCTGCGCGACCGCACCCTGTTCATGCTGTTCTGGGAGCAGAGCACGCGCACGCGCAACTCGTTCGAGGCCGGCATGACCCAGCTGGGCGGCCACGCGCACGACCTGAGTCCCGAGAAGCTGCAGGTCAGCCACGGCGAGACGGCGGAGGACACCGGTCGCGTGCTGAGCCGCATGGGCCACGGCATCGCGATCCGCAATTGCGACTGGGGCAAGGGCAACGCGTTCATCCGCAGCGTGGCCAAGCTGAGCCGCGTGCCGGTGCTGAACATGCAGTGCGACATCTACCATCCGTGCCAGGCCGTCGCCGACCTGATGACCATCCGCGAGAAGTTCCCCGACGGGCTGCGCGGCCGCAAGATCGCCGTCAGCTGGACGTACGCGCCGTCGTACGTGCGCCCCATCTCGGTGCCGCAGTCGACCATCCTGATGATGTCGCGCTTCGGCCTCGACGTGACGCTGGCGCACCCGAAGGAATTCAAGCTGATGCCCGAGATCATGGCGCAGGCCGAGGCCAACGCGAAGGCCAACGGCACCAAGTTCGAGGTCGTCGACGACATGGACGCCGCCTTCGAGGGCGCGCACATCGTCTACCCCAAGAGCTGGGGCTGCCTGGTCACCGAGCCCGACCGCCAGGCCGCGGTGCAGCACATCAACAAGTACCCCGACTGGATCGCCAACGAGCGGCGCATGGAGCTGGCCGCCAAGGACAGCATCTACATGCACCCGCTGCCGGCCAGCCGGGGCCAGGAAGTCACCGACGGGGTCATCGAC
>CAINDZ010000150.1 GCA_903847545.1 uncultured bacterium
GCCTGGACGAGGGCCTGCGCGAGGCCGGCGAGAACCTGCGCCGCAACGTGGGCAGCGCCGACGGCATCCAGCTGACGGCCAACCGCGAGGCGTGGACGCACCACTTCGCCAACGTCCTGTTCAACAACATGCGCGGCGGCGTCTTCTGGCGGAACCACGACGTGCCCGTCGACGATTTCGTGCGCTTCCTGCGCGTGCGCAACGCCGCGGTCGCCGACCGCCGACGCGACCTGCTGGCGCAGCTGCCGGCCACGCTGACGGTGCAGGCCCTGCGCGAGGCGGCGCTGGCCTCGGGCGACGCGGACTTCGCGCGCCTGTGCCACGAGTACCTGCCGCTGCACTTCGGCCGCCGCCACGGCGACCCCAGCCGCCCGTGGAACCGCTTCTCGATCCGCATGCGCGGCCCCGACGGCGAGCGCGAGCTGAACTACGAGGGCAACTGGCGCGACATCTTCCAGAACTGGGAGGCGCTGGGCCTGTCGTTCCCCGGCTTCCTGCCGAGCCTGGTCGCGAAGTTCGTCAACGCCTCGACGGTGGACGGCTTCAACCCCTACCGCCTGACGCGCGAGGGCGTGGACTGGGAGAAGGTCTCCCCGCACGACCCGTGGAGCAACATCGGCTACTGGGGCGACCACCAGGTCATCTACCTGCTGAAGCTGCTCGAGGCGCTGCGCCGGCACGACCCGGCGGCGCTGGGCGCGATGCTCACGGCCGACATCTTCAGCTACGCCGAGGTGCCCTACCGCATCCGCCCGTACGAGGAGATCCTGGCCGACCCGCGCGACACCATCGAGTTCGACACCGAGCGCCAGGCGCGCATCGACGCGCGCGTGGCCGCCGGCGGCACCGACGGCCGCCTGCTGCAGGACGCGGACGGCGGCGTGCACCACGCCAACCTGGCCGAGAAGCTGCTGGTGCCGGTGCTGTCGAAGCTGTCGAACCTGGTGCCGGACGCCGGCATCTGGATGAACACGCAGCGGCCCGAGTGGAACGACGCCAACAACGCCCTGGGCGGCGGCGGCGTCTCGATGGTCACGCTGTGCTACCTGCGCCGGTACCTGTCGTTCCTGGCCGAGTTGATGGAAGAGGGCGGCGCCCGCACCGTGCCCATGTCGCGCGAAGTGGCGACGTGGTTCCGCGGCGTGGGCGACATCCTGGGCGGCGAGATCGCCATGCTGGTCAACCGCGAGGTGACCGCGCGCGACCGCAAGCGCCTGATGGACCGCCTCGGCGGCGCCTTCTCCGACTACCGCGCCGCGGTGTACGCGGGCGGATTCTCGGGGCGCGACGACGTCTCGACCGCCGACATCGTGGCCACCTGCCGCGTGGCGCTGGCCTGGGTCGACCACGGCATCGCCGCCAACCAGCGCGAGGACGGGCTGTACCACGCCTACAACCTGCTGGAGTTCAGCGCCGACGGCGCCGCCGCCTACGTGGGCCGGCTGCCGGAGATGCTCGAGGGCCAGGTCGCGGTGCTCAGCTCGGGCGTGCTGGACCCGCACGCCAGCCTGGAGATCCTCGACCGCCTGTTCGCCAGCGACCTGTACCGCGCAGACCAGCACAGCTTCCTGCTGTACCCGGCGCGCGAGCTGCCCGGCTTCCTGGCCCGCAACGCGGTGCCGGCGGACAAGGCCGGGGGCATCGCCCTGCTGCGCGACCTGCTGGCCGCCGGCGAGTCGACGATCGTCGTGCGCGACGTCGACGGCGTCGTGCGCTTCCACGGCGACTTCCGCAACGGCCGCGACGTGGCCGCCGGCCTGGACGCGCTGGCCGGCCGCGGGCGCTGGGCCGAGGCCGTGGCGCGCGACCGCGCCGCCGTGCTGGCGCTGTTCGAGGACGTGTTCAACCACAAGGCGTACACCGGCCGCTCGGGCACCATGTACGGCTACGAGGGCCTCGGCTGCATCTACTGGCACATGGTCGCCAAGCTGCTGCTGGCCACGCAGGAAGTGCTGCTGCGCGCCGAGCGCGAGGGCGTGCGCGCCCCGCTGCAGGCCGACCTGTCGGCGATGTACTTCCGCATCCGTGCGGGACTGGGCTACGAGAAGTCCGTCACCGAGTACGGCGCCTTCCCGACCGACCCCTACTCGCACACGCCGCCCGACGGCGGCGCCCGCCAGCCCGGCATGACCGGCCAGGTGAAGGAGGAGATCCTCACCCGCTTCGGCGAGCTGGGCGTGCAGGTGCAGGGCGGCGTCCTGCGGTTCCACCCGGTGCTGCTGCGCGCGGACGAGTTCCTCGACGCCCCCGCGACGTTCCGCTGCCTGGACGGCGACGGCGGCGCGCAGGACCTCGACCTTCCCGTCGGCAGCCTGGCCTTCACGTACTGCCAGGTGCCGGTCGTCTACCGCCGGATCGACGGGCCCGCGCGCATCACCGTGCACTACGCCGACGGCACCACGCTGGAGCAGTCGGGCGAGGCGCTCGACGCGCGCGCCGGCGCCGACGTGCTGGCCCGCAACGGCCGCGTCGGCCGGCTCGAGGTGGGCGTGCCCGCGCAGGTGCTGCTGGCCCCGGCCGGCAACAAGCGGCGCGCGGGCGCCCGGTAGCCCTTCCAGGGGAGCATGCGATGAACCTGCGCAGACTGGTCACCCTGGCGGCGCTGGCGATCACCGCCGGCGCCGTCGCTCCCGCCGCCCGGGCGCAGTGCATCCTGGCCAATCCCAGCTTCGAGATGCTGGGCACCGGCGGCGCGGTCTTCCGCGGCTGGAACCAGTTCGGCTCGGTGGGCTCGACCACGATCACCTCGCACGGCCAGCGCGCCGCGCGCGTGATCGGCGCCAACCTCGGCGGCTGGGACCTGTCCGGCTACTGGCAGGCGCAGTCGTCCACGGCCGGCGAGCAGTGGGCCATCACCGGCCACGTGCGCATCCCCTCGCTGAAGCCGCTGACCGGCCAGAGCACCGCCCTGGTGAACGTCGAGTGGCGCGATGCCGCGGGCGCGCTCATCAGCTACGACACCTACACCGTGGCGACGGCCGCGACCCCGCTGGATCAGTACCAGGAGTTCTCGCTCACCAGCAGCGCCGCGCCCGCGAACACGGCGACGGCGCGCCTGGTGCTCGGCGTGCTGCAGGCGCCGGGCGCGACCATCCCCGACGCCTACTTCGACCAGGTCACGTTCAACAGCCTGGCCGCGCCCACGCTCGAGACCGAGCAGTGGCTCGACTTCCCCAGCGGCCGCACCATCGCGTTCAGCGGCCGCAACTGGCGCGTCAAGGGCGGCGGCTGGTACGGCCCCGGCGTCAACTACTTCACGCCCTCGGCCAGCAGCTCGTGGGTCGATGCCAACGGCTACCTGCACCTGACGCTGAAGAACGTCAACGGCACCTGGAACGCCACCGAGGTGACGGCCGTCGATGCGCTGGGCTACGGCGACTACATCCTGACGACCGAGGGCCGGCTCGACCTGATCGACCCGCATGCGGTGCTGGGAATCTTCCTGTGGGAGTACGGCCCCTGCTACAACGACGGTTACCTGTGGTGGAACCCGTACAACGAGATCGACATCGAGTACGGGCGCTGGGGCGACCCCGCCGCGGCCATCACGCAGTTCGTGGCGCAGCCCTACTGGTACGCGGGCAACATCCAGCGCTTCGACGCCGTGTTCGCGCCGGGCGAGGTCACCAGCCACGCCATGCGCTGGCTGCCGAACAAGGTCGAGTACCGCGCCTGGCGCGGCGGCCCCGGCGACGAGTCGGTCGCCAACATGATCTATTCGTGGACCTACAGCGGACCGCACGTGCCGCGCCCCGAGGCGCCGCGCATGCACCTGAATTTCTGGAAGCTGGACGGCACGCCGGCCGCCGACCAGGAAGTCGTGTTCCGCAGCTTCCGCTACTATCCCGTGGGCGCCGCGGTCCCCGTCGACGGCGACGTCACGCGCGGCCTGCCCTCGGCCCCGGCCGGCCGCCTGCTGGACGCCGCGCCGAACCCGTTCAACCCGCGCACCACGCTGCGCTTCGAACTGGCGCGCCCGGACCAGGTGCGGCTCGACGTGTTCGACGCCGCCGGCCGCCGGGTGCGGACGGTGCTGGAAGGCGCGTTCGCCGCCGGGCCGCACGAGGCCGAGTGGGACGGCCGCGACGATGCCGGCCGCAGCGTGGCCTCGGGCGTCTACCTGATGCAGTTGCACGGCAGCGACTTCACCGAGAGCCGCCCGGCGACGCTCCTGCGCTGAGGCCGGCGCGGGCCTGCCCGCCCGCGGCCCCCGCAAGAATGCGCTTGACCGGCACTTACCGGCCCGGGTACTTTGTTCGGCGTTCGTACAAAGTTGCCCATGGATGATCGGAACGGGGCCGCGCCCGGCGGGCGGCCCACCAGGGAGACCACCGCATGAATGCCCCCCTGCGCGCCACGACGGCCCCCGAGGACCGCATCAGTTTCCCGCAGCGGCTGGCCTACGGCGCCGGGGCCTTCGTGAACAACCTGCTGTCGGCGGCCATCGGCGGCATGATGATCATCCTGAACCTGGGCCTGCACATGGACCCGCGGATGGTCGGCTGGGTCAGCGCGCTGCCGCGCCTGGTCGACACGATCATCGACCCCGTCATGGGCTACGTCTCGGACACGACGCGCTCGCGCTGGGGCCGCCGCCGTCCGTACATCTTCGTGGGCGCCATCCTGACCGCGGTCGTCTTCGCCCTGCTGTGGCAGCTGCCGCGGAATATGAGCCAGAACTTCTACTTCATCTGGTTCCTGGTCGGCTCGGTCGCCTTCTACGTCTGCTACACCATCTTCGTCGCGCCGTGGGTGGCCCTCGGCTACGAGCTGACGCCCGACTACCACGAGCGCACGCGCCTGATGGGCACGCAGAACTTCATCGGCCAGTTCGCCTACGTCGTGTCGCCGTGGTTCCTGTGGATCATGAACGGCGGCCGCTTCGGCGACCAGCTGAGCGGCGCCCGCTGGCTGGGCGTCGCCGTGGCGCTGTGCACGCTCATCCTGGGCATCCTTCCGGCGGTGTTCCTGCGCGAGCGCATGGCCGCGCTGGCCGGCGCCGAGAAGGCCGAGCACGCCGTCGCCAAGCCGCGCGGCGGCAGCAAGGTCAAGGCCAACGTCTCCGAGTTCTTCTCGGGCTTCGCCTCGACCATGTCCACGCGCCCGTTCCTGAAGCTGTGCGCGGCCACGTTCCTGGTCTTCAACGGCTTCATCCTCATCTCGGCGTTCTCCAGCTACGTCATCATCTACTACGTGGCAAAGGGCGACCAGGCGCTGGGCTCGAAGTGGATCGGCATCTCGGGCACCGTCGGCGCCGTCGGCAGCTTCGCCGCCGTGGCGCTGGTCACGTGGCTGGGCACGCGCATCGGCAAGCGCCACGCGTTCTTCGTCTCGACGGGCATCTCGATGGTGGGCTACGCGATGAAGTGGGTGTGCTACAACCCGGCCGCGCCCTGGATGGTGCTGCTGCCGGCGCCGTTCCTGGCCTTCGGCCTGGGCGGCCTGTTCACGCTGATGCCGGCGATGATCGCCGACGTCGTCGACGCCGACGAGCTCAAGACGCGGCAGCGCCGCGAGGGCATGTTCAGCTCGGTGTTCTGGTTCACGGTCAAGTTGGGCCTGACCGCGGCGCTGGCCGGCAGCGGCTACCTGCTGACGTGGACCGGCTTCGACGTCGAGAAGGGCGGCGGGCAGGGCGGCTCGACGATCACCATGCTGCGCCTGTTCGACGCCTTCCTGCCGTTCGTGACGTCGGGGATCGCGATCTGGGCCGTGGCGTCGTTCCCGATCACCGAACAGAAGGCCAACGAGGTCCGCGCCGAGCTGGAACGCCGCCGCGGCAAGATCGGCGTCGCCGGAACCGCGGACTGACCGCGACCCGGCTGCGGCGGCAACCCTGGACGAGTCAGGAGCCCGACATGATGCGCGCACGCGACCACGGGGTACCGCTGCTATCGGCGCTGACGATCGCCGCCGCCCTGACCAGCGACGGCGGGGCCTACGCGTCCACCTTCGCGCGCCAGGAGCCCTTCGCCGTGCGCGGCTACCCGCACGCCGACACGGTGAACCCGTCGTACAACGCCATCTGCTACGGGCCCCACCGCGACGGCCAGAACCCCGGCGGCGTCGACCCGTCGGCCGCCGAGCTGCGCGAGGACCTGCGCCTGATGCAGGGCCACTGGCGGCAGCTGCGCATCTACGGCGCGACCGGCTTCACCGAGAGCCTGCTGTCGATCCTGCGCGAGGACCGCCTGAACATGCAGGTCATGCTCGGCGTCTGGATCGCCCCCGACGACAGCGTGGCCAACCGCACCGAGATCGAGGCCGCCGTGCGGCTGGCCAACGCCTACCCCGAGATCATCGACTGCGTGTGCGTCGGCAACGAGACGCAGGTGTTCTGGGCCGCCCACCGCTGCGCGCCCGAGGTGCTGGTGGCCGCCCTGCGCGAGGTGCGCGCCCGCGTGACCCAGCCGGTGACCACCGCCGACGACTTCAACTTCTGGAACAAGCCCGAGAGCGCGCCCATCGCCGCCGAGGTCGACTTCATCACCCTGCACGCCCACCCGCTGTGGAACGGCCGGCAGCTGGACGAGGCCCTCGGCTGGCTGCAGGAGCGCCTGGTCGAGGTGGCGACGCTGCACGCCGACCGCAAGGTCATCATCGGCGAGACCGGCTGGGCCACGCAGCGCATCGACGAGGGCGACCAGGGTCGCCTGATGAAGGGCGTGCTGGGCGAGGCCGAGCAGAAGGCCTTCCACGAGAAGGTCCGCCGCTGGGCGGACGACGCCAAGGTCACCGTCTTCTTCTTCGAGGCCTTCGACGAGAACTGGAAGGGCGGCGCCCACCCCGAGGAAGTCGAGAAGCACTGGGGGCTGTGGCGCGCGGATCGGACGGCGAAGGCGGCGATGGGGTCCGGGGACTGACGCTTCAGATGATCGTTTTGTGAGCGTTCGGCCTGCCCAACGAGATGACTTGCGGGTCCACCACGCCTTCAGGTCAGCGGTACCAGGCTTGCAGGCTGCCCCAGGCGACACCGGCCGCCGCGATCGGCGGGGCCTCCAGGTCGATGTGAAAACGCAGGTCGTAATCCGGGTCTGCCGACCACGGGCCACTCAAGCCGCCGGAGGATCTCATGCGCTGGCCTCCAGTGTAGGCGTCGCCGATCCGGCAGCACGCCAAGGCGGAATATCGCGGGGCATGCGTGGTGGCACCGATCAGGTATGTTCCGGGCGCCAGCATCGGCGAGACTCCGCTCAGGTCGCAGTGGAATGACGCCCGTGTTTCCCACGACGGCATCGTCTGGACGACCTGCCCGTAGCGGTAGCGGCCATCCACCGACATGATGGCCACCTGCACCGTGTCTCCCTCGACCATCGTGCCCCCGACGAACTGCAGGTCCAGGCCGACGATCCGGGCCGGGCACTCGAGGGTGATGGTCTGCCCGAGCGTCGAGACAGAACCTTGCGAATGCCAGCCGAACCAGACACTGGACTCCATCCGGTTGTAAAAGCATGGCACATCGATCAGCGGCGGGCACTCCTGGCCGCCGGCCGTCATCGGCAGGGCCAGGGCGAGCAGGCACAGCACGAGATACGCGCGCAGTTTCATGGGTCGCCCCCCGGGGACATGGGGAATGGTCACGGGGTCATGGCGCGAACGTAGCATGTGCGACAGCCGGAAGTCATCGATTTTGCAGGCGGCACAGCGCCCCGAAGGCCGCGGCCGCCGCGCCCGAAGGCGCGGCGGCCCGTCATCACTGCTGGAATACCTGGACCGTGAGCGACGCCGGCCACGAAACGCTCAATCCGCCGGCATAGACCGGGTTGCCGTAGGAACTGACCTGGATCGACACGGTGTGGGCGCCCGCGGCGACGGACAGCGGAAACGTGCCCGTGTTCGAATGCTGCTCGCCGTTGTTGAGCTGGACGTCGAAGGGGGCCACCACAACCCCATCGAGCAGCAGCGAGTAATAGAAGTCCGTGGGCCCACAGGTGGCGCAGTAGCGCGAATCGGAGTTGAAGGTCCAGCTCACCAGCACCTTGGCGGGCGTGCCGGCGGTGAACGCCTGGCTCAAGCCGGGCAACAGCTGGCTGGATGAGTTGTTGTCCGACATGACATACGTCGAGGACGTGACGAAGTACGTGTTGCTGTAGGCGGCGTTCGTGGCCGATGCCCAAGACGCCGCGGCGCCGCTGCCGTTGCTCTGCAGCACCTGGCCCGCGCTGCCCGTGTTGCCTCCCACCGCCAGCGCTCCGTTGTTCTTGAACGCGAACTTCTCCGTGAACGTGCCCGCGTTGTCGGTGCCGATCGCCACGTCACCGCCCGCGTAGCCGTCGCTGAAGATCTGCAGGCGCGTGGTCCCGATGCCGAACCCGTAGTCGCCGTTTGCCGCCGGGAAGAGCGAGATCTTCTTGCCGCCGGTCGCCGCGAACCCCAGCGGCGCCGTGGGCAGGTCGATGCCGATGCCCACGCGCTGCGTGTTGCCGTTCACGTGCAGCACCTTGTTGCCCTGCGTGCCCAGCGACAGCACGTTGTAGGCGCCCGCCGGACCCTGCTCCATGATCGACGCCGCTCCCGTGCCGCCGCCGCCGGTGGCCAGGCCGATCTTGATGCGCGTCGCGGCGTCGCCGATGCGCACGTCGCCCTCGCCGTTCACCACGTCCCAGTTGCCGCCCAGCACGTCCAGGCGCGCCGCCGGGGCCGTGCGCTGGATGCCGACGTTGCCGCTGTTGTAATAGATGTTCGACCCGTTGGTGGTCCACTGGCTGGCGCCGCCGCCGCCCGTGCTGACGGCCGTCCAGCTCGGCGCCGCCGGCGTGCCGACGTTGACGTAGAGGCCCGCGGTGCCGTCGGTCTGGTAGACGACCAGTCCGGTGGCCGGCAGAACGACCGCGGCGCGCTGCGCCGACGTCAGGCGCGGGGGCAGGAAGCCCTTGGTCGTCGATGACAGGTCCAGGATCGCCGAAGTGTCGGCCGCGGCACCCGTCGTGTTGATGCCGACGCCCTGGGCGTGGGCGGCGTTCGCGGCCAGCAGCAGCGCCGCAGTGAGCAGCAGTCGCTTCATCGCACCACCATCACTTTCCGGGTGACGACCTTGCCGCGGGTCGGGAACCTGGTCGTGTGCAACGCGGGCGTTCCTCGGGCCGATGGTCGCGAGAGGTGCCGATTGTCAAAAATCGCAGGATTTTTGACCCAATGACGTGATTCTGATTATTATCCCATTTAATGAGTAGGGAAATCAATCCCCCATTCTCACCCACCCGCCCGAACATCACGCTGCGGCAGCGCCGACAGGCACTTGCGCCGGCGCAAGTCCCCCATCCAGGCTGGCGCCCCGCGCGGCCCCGCCTGGACGCCCCCTCGGCAATTGATTGGCACCGTCATCTCCCCTATGCTGCGC
>CAINDZ010000151.1 GCA_903847545.1 uncultured bacterium
CACCTGCGCGTCGGCGACGGCGGCGGCTGTGGCGGCCTGCTCGGACTGCCGCGCGGGGGCCGACCCGCGGCCGCTGAGGGCCGCGTAGCGGTCGCGGTCGGCGCGGGCCTGTGCGGCCTGGCTGCGGGCGACGGCGACCTGGGCCTCGGCGCCGGCGATCTGCGCCTCGTCCAGCACGAGCGTCGCCTCGGCCTTGGCCAGTTCGGCCTCGGCGCGGGCGATCGCGGCGTCGAAGTCGCGCTCGTCCAGGCGCGCGATGACCTGGCCCTCCTGCACGACCTCGTTCTCGCGGAACGACACCTCGACCAGCTGGCCGGGCACGCGGCTGGCGACCGTCGAGACGTCGCCGCCCACGTACGCGTTCTCGGTCGACGGATAGATGCGGCCGTGCCGGTAGTTGAGCCAGCCGACGATGACCAGCGCGACGGCGCCGGCCAGGATGATCCCGAGCCCGATCCACTTGCGTGACATGCCTACTCCTTGCCCGTGGACGCCGCGGCGTCACCGTAGAAAGCCGTGGCGTCCCGGCCCGCCAGCAGCAGCAATTCCGCCTGGGAGCGATACGCGGCGTAATGGCGCCGCACCACGTCGTGCCGGCTCTGGGCCAGCAGGGCCTCCGCGTCGAGCACGTCGCCCGAGCGGGCCAGGCCCTCGCGGTACTGGTCGGCGACCAGCCGCAGGTTCTCGCGCGCGGCCTCGACGTTGGCCCGCGCCGTCTGCAGCTCGCGCCGCGCCTGTTCCCAGCGCCGCCAGGCGCCGTCGACGGCGACACGGGTCGCGCGCTCGGTCTCCAGCTTCTGCCGCGCCGCGACGCGGGTGCGCGCGGCGGCCTCGCCGGCGTCGGCCTTGCGGGCGCCGCCGTCGAAGACGTTCCAGTGCACGCCCGCCTGCAGGGCGTTGATGTTCTCGTGGACCATGAACCGGTTCTCCGAGAACGCGTGCGTGGCCCCGACGAACAGCGAGGGCCGTCCCGAGCGCTGCGCCAGGCGGTGCATCGACTCGCCGGCGCGCACCCAGGCCGTCGCGGCCAGGATCGAGGCGTTCCCGCCGGCGGCGGCCGTCGCCAGTTGCTCGCGGTCATCTGCCAGCGGCGGGGCCTCGGGCAGCGAGTCGGGCAGCGTGAACACGTCGCCGGGGTCGCGCCCGAGGCGGCGGCCCAGGTCGCGCACGGCCAGGTCGCGCCGGTCGGCGACGGCCGCGAGCAGGTCGTCGACCTCGCGCGCGCGCACCTCGGTCTCGAGCACGTCGTTGCGCGCCACCAGGCCGTGGGACAGCATGTCGCGCACGACGTCCAGGTGCGCGCGCAGGGCGTCGCGCCGCTGTTCCAGCACGTGCGCCGCGCCTGCGGACTCCAGCGCCGCCAGGTACGCGTCCACGGCGCCCAGTTGCGCCTGTTGCACGCCGGCCAGGCCGCCCAGGCGGGTGGCCTCCACCTGGGCCAGGGCCGCGGCCTCGGCCTGGCTGCGGCGCCCGCCGTCCCAGACCACCTCGCGCGCCTCGACGGCGTACTGGCCGCTGTTCTTCTCGGCTGTCGGGAACCGCAGGTCGCCGGCCTGCGCCTCGATGGGGTTGTCGCGCATCGTATAGGCGGCCGAAAGATCCACCGTCGGCCAGCGCCCGGCCCGCACGCGGTCGGCGACGGCCTCGACGGCCGCGACCTCGGCGGCCGCGACGTCGGCCGCGGCCGAATGCCCGGCCGCCAGCCGCAGCACGTCGGCCAGGCCCAGCGGCGCCCCGGTCCCGGGGGGCGCGCCG
>CAINDZ010000152.1 GCA_903847545.1 uncultured bacterium
CACGATCAACAACGGTTGCGTCGTTCCGGCCGAGACCAGCAGCTTCGGCAGCGTGAAGAGCCTGTTCCGCTAGTCCGGACCAAGCGCTCACGGTTTGAACAGGGGCCCGGGCATTCGCCCGGGCCCCTGTTCATGTGGGCATGACCAATCAGACAAGTCGCGGCAGGTGGTCGCCACCGCCCACCGGCCGCGCCGACCTAGTCCTCGTCCGGCCCCGTCGATGCTTCCAGGCGCGGAGTGCGGCCTTCCTGGAGCGCGCGCAGGCCCTCGGATGTCTCGTCCGAGTCCCAGCACTGCTGCTGCGTTTCCCATTCCATCGCCAGCATCGAGGTCATGTCCAGCGACGGCGCCTGCTGCACCGCCAGCTTCGTCAGGTGGACGGCGGGTTGGGGGATTTGGCTGAGGCGCCCGGTGAGCGCCAGCAGCTCCTGCTCCCACTGGTCCTCGGGAATGACCCTGTCGACCAGGCCCAGCGCGGCGGCCTCGGCGGCGGCCACCGTGCGGTGCGACCACAGGAAGTCCAGCGCGCGGCCCGGGCCCATCAGGCGGGGCAGCGTCAGCGTCAGGCCCCAGCCGGCCACCAGGCCGCCGGCCATGTCCGGCGCCGTGAACGTCGCCGACTCGCCCGCCAGGCGGATGTCAGCCGCGGCATAGAACCCGAGCCCGAGGTTGCGGATCTCGCCGCGCGTCGCTGCGACGACCGGCTTGGGGCACTCCCCGACCAGGGTGACGATGCGGCGGGCGATCTCGTCGCCGGCGGCCAGGTGCTCGAAGCCGCCGCCGCCGCGCCGGGCCTCGGCCAGCCCGTCGAGGTCGCGGTGCAGGTCGAAGGCGTGGTCGCCGTCGGTCAGCAGGATCACGCGGGCGGCGCGGTCCTCCTGCAGGCGCAGCATCAGGTCGGTGAACTCGTCGCACAGGGCGCCAAGGTCCGGCGCGCCGGGCCCGGTCAGCCGCACCGTGGCGCAGCCGTCGGCGATCTCGACGTCGAAATTGTCGTACTGCATCGTCTTCTCCCGGTTACGGTCGTGTGGGCCCATTATCGCGCCCGGCGCCGGACCCGGCAACCGTCGGGTGGACACTGCGGGAGCCTTGGCTTATCGTGCGGGCCGACCGCCGCCGGCATGTCGCCGCGGCCAACGGGGGGACGGGCATGAGGATCTTCGTGACGGGTGGGACCGGGCTGGTCGGGCGCCGGGTCGTCGGCCTGCTCGCCGCGCGCGGCGACGAGGTCACGTGCCTGACCCGGAACCCGTCGGCGGCCGCGACCCGCCTGCCCGCGGGCGTCGTCGCCTGCGAGGGCGACCCGGCCGTGTCCGGCCCCTGGCAGGACCTCGTCCGGCAGTCCGACGCCGTCATCAACCTGGCCGGCGAGTCGGTGGGCGAGGGCCTGTGGACGCGCGGCAAGCTCCGGCGCATCCGCCGCTCGCGCCTGGCGGGCACGCGCAACCTGGTGTCCGCCATCGCCGGGGCCGACCATCCGGTCACGCTCGTGAGCGCCTCGGCGGCGGGCTACTACGGCGACAAGGGCGACCGGGCGCTGGCCGAGAGCGCCCCCCCGGGCGACGGCTTCCTGGCCCGGCTGGCCGTCGAATGGGAGAACGCGGCGCGTGAGGCCGAGCGCGACACCGTGCGCGTCGTCCTGCTGCGCATCGGTGCCGTCCTGGACCCGGCCGGGGGCATGCTGCCCAGGCTGGTCGGGCCCCTGCGCTCCGGGCTCGGCGGCCGCCTCGGCAGCGGGCGACAGTACGTGCCCTGGATCCACGTCGGCGACCTGGCCCGTGCGGTCCTGTTCGTCCTGGACCATCCCGACCTCGAGGGTCCCGTCAACGCCGTCGTCCCGGACCCGCCGCGGCAGTCCGAGTTCACCGCTGTGCTCGCCCGACGGCTGGGCAAGCCGGCGCCCCTGGCCGTGCCGGCATTCGCCCTGCGGTTGCTGCTGGGCCGCAAGGCCGAGATCGTGCTGTCCAGCCAGCGGGCCGTCCCGGCGGCCCTGCGAGCGGCCGGATTCCGCTTCGAGCACGGCGCCCTGGACGCGGCGCTGGCCGACCTGCTGGGCGCCTGATCCCGCGGCCGGGGAGCGGCCACCCGCCGCCGCCCGGGCCACGGCCGGGGCCGGTTTGTTCCAACACGACATGGCGCATATATTCGGACGCCAGCGCAGACTTGGGAATGGGCATGGCCCGCCGGGGGCTTGCGCTGGCCCTGGTCGCGCGCGACATCATCCGAAAGGCCCGCCATGTCAGCGAAGACGTTCGCCGAGGTTCGTCAGGAAGCCGAGACCCGCGGCATCGAGTTCATCGACCTGAAGATGCTCGACCTGTCCGGCCGCCTGCACCACCTGTCCTTCCCGCTCTCGCGCTTCACCGAGGACGTCTGCACCGACGGCATCGGCTTCGACGGCTCGAGCTACGGCTTCCTCAAGGTCGAGGCCTCGGACATGGTGATGCGCCCGGACCTCGACACGGCGTGTGTCGACCCGTTCCGCAAGCGGCCCACGCTGACGATGTTCGCGCAGGCGCACCTGACCGACGATGCGCGCACGCCGTTCAGCCAGGACGGGCGCAACCTCGCGCGCCGGGCCGAGCAGGCGCTGCGCGACTCGGGCATCGCCGACGCCTCGCACTGGGGTCCCGAGTACGAGTTCCACATCTTCGCCGAGGCGGCGCACGCCTCGGGCACGAACGACGCCGCGTTCCGCATCCACAGCGGCGAGGCGTTCTACCAGAACGCGTACCACGCCTGCAACCCGCACGACCGCTACGACGACTTCCGCGACGAGGTCTGCGCCTGCATGGCCGACTTCGGCATTCCCGTGCGCTACCACCACCACGAGGTTGGGGCGCAGGGGCAGCAGGAGATCGAGGGCTGGTTCGCGGACCTGGCCACGACTTGCGACCACGCCGTGCTGACGAAGTACATCCTGTTCAACCAGGCCGAGGCGCACGGGCTGAAGGTCACCTTCATGCCGAAGCCCCTGCTGGACAACGCCGGCAGCGGCTGGCACCTGCACCAGTTCCTGACCAAGGGCGGGCGCAACATCTTTCACGATCCGAACGGGTACGCGCAGTTGTCGCGCGAGGCGCTCAGCTATATCGGCGGCATCCTCATGCACAGCGACGCCCTGTGCGCGCTGACCAACCCCAGCACGAACAGCTACAAGCGCCTGGTGCCCGGCTTCGAGGCGCCGACCGTGCGCACGTTCGGCAAGAGCAACCGCGGCGCCGCCATCCGCATCCCCAGCTACGTGAAGGACGCGCAGCTGCGCCGCATCGAGTACCGGCCGCCCGACCTGACGGCCAACCCGTACCTGTGCTGCGCCGCGATTATGCTGGCGGGGCTCGACGGCATCGAGAAGGGCGTCGACCCCGTGTCGCTCGGGTTCGCCCCGGAGTCGTCGCCGACGACCGAGAAGAAGGCCGCCGACTTCCTGCCGCGCTCGCTGGCCGACGCCCTCGACGCCCTCGAGCGCGACAACGCCTTCCTGCAGCGCGACGGCGTGTTCGACGAGGCGCTCATCTCGCGGTGGCTGACGGTCAAGCGCGACGAGATCGCGGCCATCAACAAGCGGCCGCACCCCTACGAGTACACGATGTACTTCGATTTCTAGGGGGCGAGCCCCGCCACCGCCTCGAAGCGCGCCATCGTCGAGTGCGCGGTCAGGGCGTAGCGGCCCGCGCACAGCGAGCGGTCCGCGGCGCCGAAGTCGCGCGGCGACAGGTTGACGGTGCCGCGGAAGCCGGCGGAGCGCGCCACGTCGTCCAGGGCCGGCGAGCCGAACCCGTAGGGCCAGGCCAGCCAGCGCGCGGGTCGGGGGCCCAGTCGCGCGATCGCCTCGCGGCTGGACAGCAGGTCGTCGGCGACGCCGGCCAGGGGCGGCGGGAATGCCGCCAGCGCGGCGGCGTCGTGGGTGACCGGAGCCTTCAGGCGGCCGGGCTGCAGGAAGACCGGCGTGCGCGTGCCGCCGTCCGGCACCTTGTAGTGCAGGTCGTGCGTGTGCGACTCCAGCAGGACCAGGCCCGAGTCGGCCATCTCCTTGAGTTGCGCCGGCGTGCAGACGCGCAGCCCGCTCCACGAGCGGCCGACGTGCGCCGTGGGCACGAAGAGGTGCGCCTTCATCCCGTACCGTCGCAGCAGGGGGAAGGCGTGCTCGTAGACGCTGCGGTCGGCGTCGTCGATCGTCAGCACGACGGCGTTTGCCGGCAGCGGCGCGCCCGCTGCCACCAGGTCGGCCACCTCGTCCAGCGTCACGACGCGGCAACCGGCGTCGCGCAGGCGTCGCAGGTGGCGCTCGAACTCGGCGACGGGCGTGGTCCAGAACTCGCGCGGGCCCAGGGCCGGCAGGCCGAAGAACACCGACCCGAGCACGCGCAGCGCGTAGCCCGGCGCGATCCGGCCCCGGAAGTAGTGGTAGCAGAGCACCGGCACGCCGCGCGCCCCGGCGCCGGGCAGCACGGTGTCGGCGGCGGCCAGCGCCGGCGGGTCGAGGTGGTTTCCCGGGGACATGGCGGTCGTGTGGGCCTCGGCCGTCGTGGCGCCGGCGACCTCGCGGCCGGGCTTGCGGCAGCCGGGCAGCGTCAGTGCCAGCGACAGTGCGACCGCCGCGAGCGCGACCAGCGCCACGGCGGCGCCGCGGCGTGGGCGCGCCGCGTCACGCCGGGTCCGGTTCATCAGAAGAAGGCCCGCAGTTCGACGCCAAGCGTCGTGCGGCGGTAGCCGCTGGCGCTGCCGAGCGAACTCTGCGAGCGCCCGCCTTCGACCGACAGCAGCCAGTCGCGCGACAGGCGCCAGCCCACGCGCGCACTGGCGCCGCCGACGGTCAGGGCGTCGGCGCCGGCTTCCTTCTCGCGTGCCAGCGAGCCCGACAAACGCAGCGTCATGGCGCGCCCGCGCGTGCGCGCCGAGGCCTCGACGCCCACGCTCCGCATGTCGGCAGGGGCCCAGTACCCGCCGGGGTACGGCACGCGGAAGTCCAGGTAGTTGGCGACGGGCCCGGCCTGCACGCGCCAGCGGCCATCGTGCAGCCACGACAGGCGCGCCGTGGCGCGGTCGCTGCGGTTGCCGTCGGTGTAGGCGCCCGCGACGCCCACCACGCCGGCCGACCAGTGCCGGGACAGGCGGTGCTCGACGGACAGGCTGCCCTGCCGCCGCGAAAGTTCCCTGCCGAGGGCCAGGAAAGTCTCCACCGCCTGCGTGCCGGCGCCCAGGTCCACGCGCCAGCGCGCCGCAGGCAGCCAGGTCAACCAGGCGTCCGCGCCCGGCTCGTACCAGTCGAGCCGCGACGCGGTGGCCGGCAGCGGCGCGTCGGTCGTGTAACGGTCCAGCCAGGCGTAGGCGTGCAGCGCCCCGCGATGGCCCAGGCCGCGGACCAGCCCCGCGCCCAGGCGCAGGGCCTCGGCGTCGGGTTGCCCGGGCTGGCGCAGCCAGGCGTAGCCGGGGCTCACCTGGAACAGGCTGCCGCCCGACGAGGTCGTGCTGGCGAGGCCCAGCCGCGTGATGCGCAGGTCGTCGGAATCCCAGGTCCCGGTCGCCGTCAATACCAGCGGCGCCGGGTACTCGTCGAGGGCCGTCAGCATCACGTCGTCGGCCGCGGCCCGGGTCGAGGGCTCGGCGGCCGCGTGACCCAGGGCGTGCCAGCCGTCGCGCAACCGGTTGTCCCACAGCAGCGTGCGGCCGAGGCCGACGCGGGCCGCGCCGTCGGCCGGGTCCTCCGCCAGGAGGGCCTGGTAGAGCGCGATCGCCTCGCCCTGCCTTCCGTCCCAGCTGCAGGCCAGGGCCAGGCCGCGCCGGGCCTCGCGATCGGCGGCGGCGCCGGGCGTCGCCAGGTAGGCGTGGAACAGCTCGATCGCCGTGGCGGCGTTCTCGGCCCACAGCGAGGCGAAGGCCTGCTCGCGCAGGGCCGCCGGCGCGGCGGTGTCCGCGGCCGCGAACAGCGGCGTCGCGACCGTCAGCAGCAGCGCCAGCGCGAGCGGCGCCGGGCGCAGGGCATGGAGGGTGATGGCGCGCATGGCTACTCCCGCACGGGTTTCCAGAGCGTGATCTTCCGCTTCTGGCGGTTGACGGCCAAGCCCTGCGGCGCCGTCACCACGGTGATGACCGCCATCAGGATCCAGTAGACCAGCGGGTAGAACACCGCCACGAAGAAGTACTTCTTCAGGTCCTTGTCGTAGGCGTTGTCCAGCATGACGCCCGTCGCCAGCTGGATCAGGCAGACC
>CAINDZ010000153.1 GCA_903847545.1 uncultured bacterium
CCACCATGTATCCCAGTTGCCGGTCCTCCGGGCTGCTGTGCAGCAAGATCGCCACCCGCAGCGAGCACCCCGCCGCCGCCTGCTTCGCCTCCACCCGGATCACCCGACTCCGGCCCGCTCCACGCCGCTCCAGCAAACCCTCGGACTCCAACTGCCGCAACGCCGCCCGCACCACCCGCGCCGAAACATCACAGTCCCCCGCCAATCGCACCACCCCGGGCAGCCGCCCTCCCCAACGCCCGCTCCCCAGCTCCCCTGCGGGCGGCGTTCTGAAAGTCGGATAGATCGGGCGGTTTGAAAACCGGATGATGCGGACTGCGCGTCTTCTTCGAAAGCTTCGCGTAAAACTCTTCTTCCTGCGTCTTCTTCCCGTCTTGTTCCCGAGCGGAAGGCGCGTGGATTTCACTGCTTGGGAAGGTGTGCGCGGGACAGTCTCGACGGGCTGAGCCGAACCCGCCGATGAAGTCGAAGACCACCTTCAAGTGCCTGAACTGCAAGGAGAAGCACGCTTGTGATGCCCGCAACCGCGGGCGACAGCACTACTGTTCGAAGCCGGAATGCCGGCGGGCGTCCAAGGCGGCCAGCCAGCGCAAGTGGCTGGGGCGGCCGGAGAACCGAAACTACTTCCGGGGGCCTGACAACTGCGAGCGGGTCCGGAGGTGGCGCGAGGCCCATCCGGGCTACTGGCGCAACAAGGGGCCTGCGCCCGGAAATACGTTACAAGAACCCTGCGGGCCGCAAGGCATTGAAAACGCGTGGGTTGCGGGTATCGGGCGCGCCGTTGCGTTACAAGATGTCTGCACTGCGCAACCCGCCCTGCTGGTGGGACTTATCTCGGTAATGACCGGTCATGCGTTGCAAGAGGACATCGCCGCCAGCGCCCGGTCGCTGCTCAATCGCGGCCGGGACATCCTGCGCATGACGCCCGGGAGCCCCGAGTTGACCAATCATGAAAACCAAGCCAGTCCTGTGCCCCGAACGGTTGCGCCGCGTGCCTCGCCAGTTTAGCTGGATCGACCAACGACTGGTGCGCGACGGGCATATCCGGGGGCGCACGCCCGACGCCCTGGCGCTTTACCTGTTCTTGTGCACGGTGGCCGACGCGCAAGGCGCGAGTTACTACTCCGACGCCACCGCCGGGGAGTTGCTGTCCCTGGGTCCCGCGCGGCTGCATGCGGCGCGGGCCGAGCTGATGGCGGCCGGGTTGGTCGCCTGGCGGCGTCCCTTCTATCAGGTCCTGGGTCTGGAACCCAAGCCCGGGGACACGGCGGCCAAAACCCCGGGGCCGCGCGCCGGCGGGATGCGCAGCGCCGGCGACATCCTGCGCGCGATGATGGAGGAAACGCAATGACCGGCTACGAGACCTTTTGCAAAATCCGGCTGTGGCATCGCGAGCACGGGCTCTCCTTCAACCAGATCGGGCGGGAACTGGGCATCGACCCGGAGACGGTCGCCAAGTACGCGCGCATGGAGGTCTTCCCGCGCCGCAAAAGCACCAGACGCCCGAGCAAACTCGACGCCTTCAAGCCGGTGATCGTCCGTTGGCTGGAGCGCCACCCCTACAGCGCCACCCAGATCTATCAGCGCCTGTGCTCCGACGAGGGATACACCGGCGGCTTCAGCATCGTGAAGACCTACGTGCGGGCCGTGCGCCCGACCCGACACCCGGCTTATCTCAGCCTTGCCTTCGCTCCCGGCGAAGCCGCGCAAGTGGACTGGGGGAGTGCCGGCACCATCCAGATCGGCACCACCCGCCGCCGGCTCTCGTTTTTCGTCATGGTCCTCTGCCACAGTCGCATGACCTACGTCGAGTTCACCTGTGGCGAGGCCATGGAACACTTCCTGGCCTGCCACCGCAATGCGCTCGAGTTTTTCGGCGGCACTCCGGCAACCGTCCTCATCGACAACCTCAAGACCGGCGTGCTGCGCCACCCCTTCGGGCAGCAAGCCGTCTTCCATCCGCGCTACCTGGACTTCGCCGCCCATTACGGCTTCGAGCCCCGCGCCTGCAACGTGCGCAAGGCCAACGAAAAAGGCCGCGTCGAAAACGCCGTGGGTTATGTGAAGAAGAACTTCCTCGCCGGACTGGAACTGCCCGACGGCCTCGGCGCCCTCAACACCGCCGGCCGCCAGTGGCTCGACACCGTCGCCAACGTCCGCATCCACAAGGAGACACGCAAGCGGCCCGTCGAACTCCTCGCCACCGAGGCTCCTGCCCTGCGCCCGCTGCCGCCGGTGCCCGCCGACACCTCGGTGACACGCGTCGTGAGGGTCACCAACCGTTGCCGCGTCGCGGTGGACACCAACCGTTATTCGGTGCCCGCCCGCCACGCCTCGCAGCGCCTCGTGCTCCACGCCTTCGCCGACCGACTCTGCTTCTATCACGGCCAGGACCTCGTCGCGTCCCATCCGCGCAGTTACGAACGCCACCGCGACTTCGAGGATCCCGACCACGTCAGGGAACTCCTGGACCAACGGCGCCGGGCACGCGACGCCAAATGGTTGCTCACCTTCTACACGCTCAGCCCGCAGGCCGAACACTATCACCGGCAACTCAGCGCCCGCAGCCTCCAGGCCCGCGTCCACATCAACAAGATCGTCGCGCTGGCCGACATTTACGGCCCCGACAAGGTCGCCCGCGCCATCGAGGACGCCATCGAGTGCCAGGCCTTCTCCAGCCAATACATCGAGAACATCCTCCAACAACGCGAACGCCTCGCCCCGCAACCCGGCCCCCTGCACCTCACCCGCCGCTCCGACCTGCTGGAACTCGAACTGCCCTGCGCCGACCTGACCCCGTACGACTAACACATCATGGAAACGCAACCCGTTCCCGACACCCTCGACTCCCGCCTAGCGGGCCTGCGCCTGGACTTCCTGCGCGAGCACTGCCAACCGCTGGCCGCCACCGCCGCCCGCGACTCCGTCCCCCACCTCGATTACCTCGCCCAACTCGTCGAGGGCGAGGTCGCCCTGCGGGCCGACCGCGCCGTGGCACGGCGCATCCGCGCGGCGCGCTTCCCCGTCATCAAGACCCTCGACACCTTCCGCTGGGACTGGCCCAAGAAAATCAACCGCCTCCAAATCCAGGACCTCTTCCGGCTCCAGTTCGTCCGCGAGAAAGCCAACGTCATCTTCCTGGGCCTCGTCGGCCTCGGCAAAACCCATCTGGCCACCGCGCTCGGTTACGCCGCCTGCCAGCAGGGCCTCAGCGTGCTCTTCGCCAACGCCATCGACGTCATCAACACCCTTCACGCCGCCCAAACCAAAGGCACCCTCAAGACCGAGTTGCGCAAGTACACCAACCCGGCGCTGCTCGTCCTCGACGAGATCGGCTACCTGCCCATCGACCAGCGCGGCGCCGACCTGCTCTTCCAGGTCATCAGCGCACGCTACGAACGCGGCTCCATCGTGCTGACCACCAACAAGGCCTTCAAGCAGTGGCCCTCCATCTTCAACGGCGACTCCACCATCACCTCCGCCGTGCTGGACCGACTCCTCCACCACGGCCACACCGTCGTCATCGAGGGCGCCAGCTTCCGCATGAAGGACCGCATCGAGAAGTGAACAAGATCCCTCACGGCAACACGCCTAACACCGCCCGCCGTGCCATCCGATTTTCAAATCGCCCGATTCATCCGATGTTCACGCCGCCGCCCGCAGGTGTTGGCGTCCGAGCTTGCGCGTTGCCGTCAAGGCGGCGAAGTAGTGCTCAACGCCTGAGGGCGTCAGAGGTGTTGGCGTCTCTAACACCAACACACCACCGACATGGCCAATCGTGCTCAACGCCTGAGGGCGTCAGAGGTGTTGGCGTACTCCATGCCGTCAAATTGCGGATGGTCGTTACAGTGCTCAACGCCTGAGGGCGTCAGAGGTGTTGGCGTCTGG
>CAINDZ010000154.1 GCA_903847545.1 uncultured bacterium
CGGGCGCCGACCGCCAGGTCCAGCGTCTTGTCCCAGCCCCGCCGCCCGTCGACGGTGACCGGGTGGCCGTTGAGCAGGCCGCGGACGCCCTTCACGTTCGCGCCCTTTTCATCCAGCGTCACGTCGCCGACCAGGCTGTCCGGGCGGCTGGCGTGGGTCTGCCAGTCGACCGCGCAATCCTTCATCACCAGGTGCGTGACCGGCCCCGTCTGCACGGGCCCGCGCCACGAAAGGTACGGGATACGCTCGATCGTCCGGCCGCCGGTGTCGGCGACCTCGACGTAGCCGAGCGTCACGACCAGGTCGTCGATGGTCACCGCGGGCAGCTTCGGCAGCTTCGGCACGGCGCCGGCGGGACGGGTCGCGCCCGAGTCCGCGTCGGTGCGCACCAGGACCTGCGGCCGCCGCAGGACGACGCGCCGCAGCCGCGGCGCGCGCGTGTTCGCTTCCTTGAACCGGTAGTCGACCTCGACCGTGTCCGCCCGGACGACGACCTGGCCCTGCCCCTTGCCGGGGATCGTCAGCGACACGTCGTAGAGGTCCAGGCCGTCGAGGCCCCAGACGCGGAAGTCGCGGATCCGCAGCGCCTGGTCGTCAAGCCGCAGCAGGTGGCGGCTGACCAGCCCCGACAGGTACGGCGCGGTCAGGCGCGGGTGCGTGCCCAGGTACACGACGACGGCCAGGAAGACCACCCAGGCGGTCAACACCGGAATCCGTGCCCTGCGCAGCCAGCGCTTCAAAACGGGTACCCCACCGAAAAGTGCCACACCGAGGCCGGGTCCTTGTAGTCGCGCGTGTCGCTCAGGTAGCGCACGCGCTTGAGCGGGAAGCCGACGTCGATCCGCACCGGCCCGAAGGGCGTGTCGAAGCGCACGCCGGTGCCCAGGCTGTAGCGGTAGTCCCAGTCCTTCGTCGAGCCGGGGTCGGTCGGGAACCCGGGCGCCGAATGCAGCCGGAAGCCCTCGAGGTGCAGGTCGCGCAGCTCGGCCCAGACGTTGCCGCCCTCGAAGAACGCCACCGTCGCCAGGCCCCACTTGCGCAGCACGGGCAGGGGCACGCGCCACTCGAGGTTCGTCAGCAGCAGGTAGTTGCCGCCACGCGCCGGGTTGTCCGGCAGCAGGATGTCGGAGGTGTAATTGAGATAGTCCTGCTCGTCCGCGTTGACGACCTGCGGGCCCAGCGAATTGTTCGCGTAGCCGCGCACGGTCGAGGCGCCGCCGGCGAAGAAGCGGTCGTCGTACGGCACGCCGTCGGGCCCCTGGTCGACCGAGGCGCCGTACGTGCGCGTGCCGCCGGCCTTCACTCGCAGGGCCAGCGTGCCGAGCGGCATGCGCCGGTAGTCGTGCCAGGCCGCGGTCCACTTGAAGAAGTGGTAGTCGCCGCCCAGCAGCCCGCCGGCCAGCTGCGCGGTCAGGACCGTGTACGGGCCCGAGGTCGGGTGGAACAGGTCGTTGCGATGGTCCAGGTACATCGCCCAGTTCAGCGAGCGCACGCGGCTCACGCCCGGGTTCACCTCGGCGAACCGGACTTGCCAATCCTCGGGAGCCTGGGGATGGATCTCGGGCTCGGTCACCTTGTAGCCCAGGAACACGTTGTTGGTGGTGTACCGGTCGCTGCGCCAGAACGTGCCGACGTTGGCGCCCCAGCCCAGCATGTTCAGGCCGGACTCGCCGCGGGTCTCGCGCGAGAGGAAGAGCGTCGTGTCCAGGCTGTAACGGCCGTCGCGCAGGCGCGGGTTCACGTAGCTGATCTCGCCGCGGTAGTTGATCTGCCCCTGGTCGAAGCTGACCGGACTGCTCACGACGTCCTCGACGTTCCACGAGCCGCGGCCCCGCACCTGCAGGCGCCGCCCCTTGCCGCCGAGGTTGTTGTGTCCCCAGGCCGCCAGCACGCGGATGCGCTCGAGGCTGCCGACGCCGATGCCCAGCTCGTAGTAGGCCGGGCGGCGCTCGATCACCCGCACCGCCAGGTCGGCCACGCCGGCGGTCGTGTCCTTGTTCACGGCGCTGATGTTCACGTCGCGGTAGAGGCTGGTCCCCAGCAGGTTGCGCCGGGTGTCCTCGACCTTGCCCCACCGCAGGGGGTCGCCCGGGGCGATCTCGAACTCGCGACGGATGAGGCGGTCGACCGTCAGGTCGTTGCCCGACAGCGCGATCCCGCCCGTCCGGTACGACTTGCCCAGGTTGATGCGGTAGTTGAGGTCCGCCGTGTAGCCGGCGCCGCCGGCCAGGGGCACGACCGTCAGTTCGGGCGCCACCTTGGCGTCGAGGTAGGTCTCGTTGCGCAGCAACTCGGTGAGCACGTACAGGTCGTTGCCGAACGCGTTGCGGTCGGCCGGCGACGGGCTGCCCTCGCGCAAGGCCACGGCCTCGCGCAGGCGCGACTCGGGCACCGGGTCGTTACCGACGAACGTCAGGCTGCGCAGGTAGGTGCGGTCGCCCTCGATCACCGTGATGTGCAGGAGGTCCCCGCCGCCCGTTGCGACGGTGATGGAATCGACACGAGTGACGACCTGGTGGAACCCGCGGTTGCGGTAGTAGTTCTTGAGCAGCCGCAGCTGCGTCTCGACCAGGTGCGGCTGGTAGCGGGCCGACCGCAGGGGTCGCGTCCAGCTGCCTTCCTGCAGCCGCATGATGCGCTTGAGTTCGGTCGAGGTGAACGTGACGTTTCCCGACAGCTCGACGCCGGCGAGCCGGTGGGATTCCAGGCCGAAGTCCAATTCGTCGTCGGCGCGGGCCGCGGGGACCAGGCGCGTCGCCGGCGCGGCGGACAGGACGGCCGCCAGGGCCAGGCCGGCGAGCATCCTCGCCAGGCGCGGGCAGGCGGCGGCAACGACGGGCGCATGGGCCCGGCGGCATCCCGGCTGCATGTTGTCCTGGCTGGCTCGTCTGCGCACGAAATTGGCCCCGCGCCCGTCGCATGTCCCGCGCCCCGTCCGGAAATTCCGTGACAAGCGGGCGCCCCGATGTTATCCCCGACCACGTCATTGCCGTGGTCCCCGTTCCCGTCCCTGTCCGTCCGCCGCCGGAGGCGCAGCGCATGTCGTCACCACTCGGATCCCGGCGCCGCCGGTTGCTCGCCGCGACGACCCTCGGGTGCGCCGCATTGGCGATGGCGACCGGCCCGGCCGGCTGCTCACGGCAGCCGCGCCCGCTGGCGCCGCGCGACCTGCAGGCGACGGAGCGGACCTACGTCACCCGCCTCATCGTCCTGGAACGCGTGAAGGCCGCGATGCTCGTCGATCCCCGGCGCGGCGCCGCGCAGGGCGACTCGCTGGTCGTCGCCTGGGGCGACAGCGCCCGCGAACGCACCGCGGCGATGGCGCCCGCGGATCCGGCCCGGGCCGTGCGCGTCCACGACCTCCTGCTGCGGCTGCTCGCGGCCGAGCAGGACTCGCTGCTGCGCCGCGGCGGCCTGCGTCCCTTGGACGCGCCGTTGCCCGTGCCGGCCGACAGCGTTGCCGGCGCCGGGTTCCCGGCGGCCTCGCGCGTGCGCGCCGACGGCGATTGACCGGCCCGCCCGCCGGCCTTCCACTCCGTCACATCCAACGACCTGCCGCGTTCCAGCGCCCAGCGGCCGCCTGGTGCCCGGCCGTCGCCCAGCGCCCAGCCGTCGACTAGTGCCCGGTCACCTTCCACACGTCCAGCACCACGACGAACGTCATGAACAGCAGCAGCATGATCAGGCCCATCTGCGTGGCGATCGCCTGCAGGCGCTCGGGCACCGGCTTGCCGCCGCGCACGACCTCGAGCAGCAGGAACAGCACGTGCCCGCCGTCGAGCACCGGGATGGGCATCAGGTTCAGCAGGAACAGGTTGATCGAGAAGAAGGCGACGAAGTACATCAGGTGCGAGAAGCTCCAGCGCAGCATCTCGCCCGCCGCCTGCCCGATGCGCAACGGCCCGCCCACTGCGTCCAGCCCGAGCTTGCGCTTCACGAAGTCGCCGAGCACGCCGAGCGTGACCTTGATGGTGTCGGCCGTGCGCTGCCAGCCCAGGCGCATCGCCTCGCCGAGGCCCACCTTCTCGTAGGAGAAGTACGGCTCAAGGAAGATGCGTCCCTTGTTCTGGCCGGGCGCGATCTCGGTCATGGACGGCGTGACCTCGCCGCGCAGCTGGCTGCCGTTGCGCTCCCAGACGATCGCCGTCGGCGCCGACGGGCGCTCGTTGATGATGTTGGCGATCTGGCTGAAGGCCGTGACCTGGCGGCCGTCCACCGAGACGATCACGTCGCCCGCCTGCAGCCCGAGCCGGTCGGCGGGGCCGCCCTTCTGCACCAGGCCCACGGTCGTGTTCCAGGGCTCGAGACCGACGGTCCAGACCTTGAGCGAGTCATCGAAGGCGGGTTGCACGCGAAGGTCCAGCGTGGCGCCGCCGCGCACGACCGTCACAGCCACCGCGGGCGTGGTCGTGGACTGGCGGTTGGCCGGCGGCACCAGCGCATCCTCGATGGCGCCCCAATCGGCCACGGGCTTGCCGTCGATCGCCGCGATGCGATCTCCGACCTGCAGGCCGGCCGTCGCCGCCGGCGTGGCCTCGTGCACGGCGCCGATGCGCGTGAACGGGATGTTCTGCAGGCCGTTGCCCAGCACCAGCCCGGTGTAGAGCAGGAACGACAGCACCAGGTTGAACAGCGGCCCGGCCACGAAGACCAGCAGCCGCTGCCAGGCGGGCTTGTTGTAGAAGTGGCGCTCGGGCGGGATGTGGTCGTCCTGGCCCGCCGCCTCCGCGTTGCCGGCGTCGGTGCCCAGCGGGTACTTGCGCTCCTGCCAGGTGCCGGTGTCCTGGATCTCCTCCATGAGACCTTCGCCCGCCATCTTCACGTAGCCGCCGAAGGGGATGGCCGACAGGGCGTACTCGGTCTCGCCCCAGCGCTTGCGGGCGAACTTCGGCCCGATGCCGATGGAGAACGTCTTCACGTAGACGCCGAACATCTTGCAAAAGAGGAAGTGGCCGAGTTCATGGACGATCACCACGAGTCCCAGCGTGACCAGGAACGCGAAGACGGTGATCGGCAGGTTGCTGTTCAAGCGGCTGACCTCATCGGCCGGCAGCGGCACGGGCGTCCACCAGGACGGCCGCCTCCGTGCGGGCCCGGGCATCGGCGTCCAGCGCCGCGACCAGGTTCTCGACCGGTCCGCGGGGCAGGCGCGCCAGGGTGTCGGCAATGACGCCGGGGACATCCGCGTAGCGCAGGCGTCCCGCCAACAGCGCCGCCACGGCTATCTCGTTGGCGGCGTTCAAGATAACCGGGGATGTGCCCCCGGCAAGACCTGCCTCGCGGGCCAGCCGCAGGCAGGGGAAACGGTCCAGGTCGGGGGCCTCGAAGACCAGGGGGCCCATGCCGAGCAAGTCTAGCCTCCCGGTGGCCAGCGGCCAATGGATTTCCCCGGCAATCGCGTACTGCAACGGGATCCGCATGTCCGGGGTTCCCATTTGTGCGAGCAGGGCCCCGTCCACGAACTCGACCAGCGAATGGACGATGGAGCCCGGGTGCACCGCGACGTCGATGCGGTCGTAGGGCAGGCCGAACAGGTAGTGCGCCTCGATCACCTCGAGGCCCTTGTTCATGAGCGTCGCCGAGTCGACGGTGATCTTCGGGCCCATGCGCCAGGTGGGGTGGGCCAGGACCTGCTCCAGCGTGACGTGGGCCAGTTCGGCGGCCGGCGTGGTGCGGAACGGGCCGCCCGAGGCCGTCAGCACCAGGCGGGCCACCTCGCCCGCGTCGCGGCCGGACAGGCACTGCGCGATGGCGGCGTGTTCCGAGTCGACGGGCAGCACCTCGGCGCCGCCGGCGGCCACTGCCCGCGCCACGAGCTCGCCCCCCACGACCAGCGACTCCTTGTTGGCCAGCGCGATGCGCAGGCCCCGCGCCGCGCCGGCCAGCGTCGGGGCCAGGCCCGCGGCGCCGACGACGGCGTTGAC
>CAINDZ010000155.1 GCA_903847545.1 uncultured bacterium
CGAGTTCGCCGCCTCCATCGGCGCCACCCCGCTGGCGCGCTTCGCCGGCTACGCGGTGGCCGGCGTGGCCCCCGAACTGATGGGCATCGGGCCGGTCGAGGCCGTGCCGCGGGCCCTGGCGCAGGCGGGCATCACGCTGGACCAGGTCGACGTCATCGAGTTGAACGAGGCCTTCGCCGCGCAGAGCCTGGCCGTGTGCAAGGGCCTGGGCCTGGCCGCGGACGACCCGCGCCTGAACCCCAACGGCGGCGCCATCGCGCTGGGCCATCCCCTGGGCTGCACCGGCGCCAAGCTGCTGGCCACGGCCCTGCACGAACTGAAGCGCCGGAACGGCCGCTATGCGCTGGTCACGATGTGCATCGGCACCGGCATGGGCGCCGCGGGCGTCTTCGAGGCGATCTGAACCACCGGCAGCAACCGTGCCGGCAGGCGCCGGACCGACAAGGAGCAAGGGACATGACGAACAGGACCTACCCCACCGGCGGCGAGTTCATCCTGCGCGAGACGGCGCCGGCCGCATGCTTCACGCCCGAGGACTTCGACGAGAACCAGCGCATGATCGCCGCGACGGTGGCCGACTTCGTCGAGCGCCACATCGCCCCCGTGCGCGACGAGTTCGAGATGAAGGGCAACACGATGCTCGGCCGCGACATGCTCAAGGCCGCCGGGCCGATGGGCCTGCTCATGGCTGACATCCCCGAGGCCTACGGCGGCCTCGGCGGCGACAAGGCCACCATCATGATCGTCTCGGAGGGCGTCGCCTGGGGCGGCAGCTTCGCCGTCACGCACGGCGCGCAGGCGGGCATCGGCACGCTGCCCATCGTCTACTACGGCACGCCCGAGCAGAAGGCCGAGTACCTGCCCCGCCTGGCCACGGGCGAACTGCTCAGCTGCTACGCCCTGACCGAGACCGGCAGCGGCTCGGATGCCCTGGCCGCGGCCACCACCGCCCGCCTGACGCCCGACGGCGCCCACTACGTGCTGAACGGCTCCAAGCAGTTCATCACCAACGCGGGCTACGCCGACATCTGCATCGTGTTCGCGAAGATCGACGGCGACAAGTTCACCGCCTTCATCGTCGACCTGAAGTCGCCGGGCGTGACGATCGGCCCCGAGGAACACAAGATGGGCATCAAGGGCTCGAGCACCTGCCCCATCATCCTCGAGGACGTGAAGGTGCCGGCCGGCAACGTGCTGGGCGAGATCGGCAAGGGCCACCACATCGCCTTCAACATCCTGAACGTGGGCCGCTTCAAGCTGGGCGCCAGCACGATGGGCGGCGCCAAGATGACGATGAAGCACGCCGTGCCGTACACCAAGCAGCGCCACCAGTTCGGGCAGCCGCTGTGCAGCTTCGGGCTGATCCGCCGCAAGATCGCCGACGTGATGGCCCACACCTTCGTGGCCGAGTCGATGGTCTACCGCACGGCCGGCCTGATGGACGCCGCCCTCGCCACGCTGGACAAGGCGGCGCCCGACTACGAGAAGCAGGGCGTCGCGACGGTCGAGGAATTCTCGATCGAGTGCTCGATGATCAAGGTCTTCGCGTCCGAGGCCCTGGCCCACGCGGCCGAGGAGGGCGTGCAGATGCTGGGCGGCTACGGCTTCTGCAGCGAGTACCCGCTGGAGCGCTTCTACCGCGACGAGCGCATCAACCGCATCTTCGAGGGCACCAACGAGATCAACCGCATGCTGGTGCCGGGCATGATCATGAAGAAGGCGCTGAAGGGCGAGCTGGCCTTCCTGCAGGCCGCCCGCGCAGTGGCCGAGGAAGTCACCGGCATGCCGTCGTTCGTCGACCCGCACGAGCCCGGCTTCCTCGAGGCCGAGGCCCAGCAGGTGGCCGGCATGAAGAAGGTCATCCTGGCCACGCTCGGCATCGCCGCCCAGAAGTTCGGCATGTCGCTGAAGGACCAGCAGGGCGTGCTGTCGGACGTCGCCGACATCACCATCGAGACCTTCGCCTGCGAGAGCGCCCTGCTGCGCGCGCAGAAGAAGGCCGCCCGCGACGGCGAGGCCGCCGCCGAGCCGATGGCCGACATGGTGCGCCTGTACGTGAACGACGCCATGGAGCGGGTGGCCACCCTGGGCCGGAACGTGCTGGGCGCCGCCTGCCAGGGCGACGAGCTGCGCGTGATGCTGGCGGGCCTGCGCCGCCTGGCCAAGCACGACGCGATCAACCGCACGGTGCTGCACGACCGCATCGCGCAGCGGGCGATCGACGCCGAGGGGTACACGGTCGGGTAACAGCGTCGGCGCCGACACGGCGAGGACACGACAAGGCCGCGCCCCCCGCAAGGGAGCGCGGCCTTCGCCTTCCCGCGCCGGCGCCGGGCCGGTCAGCCGCCCACGCGCTTGACCTTCCACCCGCGCTTCTCCAGCAGCGCCACCAGCCGGTCGCGGTGCTCGCCCTGGATCTCGATCACGCCGTCCTTCAGCGTGCCGCCCGAGCCGCAGGCCTTCTTGAGGTCGGCAGCCAGGTCCTTCAGGCCCGCGGCGTCCAGGGGCACGCCGGTGACGACGGTCACGCCGGCGCCCTTGCGACCCTTGGTCTCGCGCCCGACGCGCACGACGCCGTCGCCGGCCGGGCGCGCCGCCGCGCGGCAGCGGCACTCGGCACGCGCAGCGCCGCAGTCGGGGCACAGGTCGTCGCCGTCGCTCGACCAGACGAGGTTGCGGTCACGGGGCATGTCGAGGGTCCTTTCGGGTCGGGTCAACGCCCGGCTCAGAGCGCGAGGTCGGCGCGCTCCCACCACCGTCGGCGCATCACGAAGGCGATGCCGAGCGCCGCGATCGAGATGCCGGCGGAGATCGGCAATGAGGTCCGGTGCGGCATCAGTGTCAGCAGCAGAAGTATGACGATGAACATCGGGCCCAGTGTCGTATTGACGACGGTGCACACGGGGCGCGGCCACAGCGCCACGGCCAGCCACGCGACCGGCCCCATCAGCGGCCCCAGCCAAAGGTACTGCAGCGGCGGCGCGGTGAACACGTACAAGCAACCGTTCCACGTGACCGGCGGCATCACCGCCGCCAGCGTCATGAACGCGCCGCTGATCAACGACCCGGTCGCCAGCGAAACGAGTCCCAGGGCGCCGACAGCCGACAGCTCCGCCCGGAACGCATCGCGCCGGGAGAAGGCGACTGCCGGGCCGGACAGCAACACCGACGAGAGGCCGTAGAACGGGAACAGGGCCGCCTGGTACAGCAGGCCCGAGAACCAGTGTGTCAGGCGCACATCACGTGGCGCGCCGTCGTAGTAGCCGAAGAAGACCATAGCCGCAATCTCAAGGAGCGCGATCACCGCCAACACACGGCGACGCGTACTGAAGCTCACGGCTGCATCGAGCGCCAGCAGCTGCCACACACGCGCGGCGACCGGTCGGCCGTCGGCCCGCGCCGCACCAGCCCGGCCCACCAGCCCCGCGATCAGTTGTTGCCGCCAGCGCGGGCCGTCGCCCGGGCGGCGGTTGCGTTCGCCCTGCCGCTTGAATTCCTGGACGCGGCCCGGCCGCAGGAAGTCGACGCCGC
>CAINDZ010000156.1 GCA_903847545.1 uncultured bacterium
CGGCGCTGATCTCGAGCGCCCGCAGCGCCGCCGCCGAGTCGGTCGTGAAGTACGGGTTGCCGGTGCCGCCGGCGAAGATGAGCACGTTGCCGCGCTGCAGCAGCGAGATGGCCTCGTCCCGCGCGAACGACTTCGTCAGCGGGCGCACCTCGCGCGGGCTGAGGATCTGGCTCTGCAGCCCCTCGCCCCGCAGGTAGTCGCGGATGATGGCGGCGTTCATGATGGTCGCCAGCATGCCGACGTTGTCGGCGGTGACGCGGTCGACGATCTCGAGGTTGGCCGAGCGGGCGCGGAACAGGTTGCCGGCGCCGACCACGATGCCGACCTGGACGTCGAGCTGGGCCACCTGGGCGATGGCCTGGGCCAGGCCGCTGAGCTTGGCGTGGCTGTACTGCTCGCCGTCGCCCATGAGGGCCTCGCCGCTGAGCTTGAGCAGGACGCGGGTGAACTTCACCGGGGGACACCTTTCTGCAGATCTGTCTCCGGGTGCGGCGGCGCGGGCCGGGAATCCGGCGTTCCCGCCACCTAAAAAAAGAAGCCCGGGCAACGGGGCCCGGGCTCCAAGGGCGACGGGCTAACCGCCGATTTCAAAGCGCGAAAAGCGCTTGATCTGCATGTTCTCGCCGAGGGCGCCGATGACCGACTTGAGGTAGTCCTCGATGGTCATGTCGGGGTCCTTGACGTACTTCTGCTCCATCAGGGCCACGTCACTGTAGTACTTGTCCACCTTGCCGACAACAATCTTCTCGATCATCGCCTCGGGCTTGCCCTGCTCGCGCATCTGGGCGGCGTAGATCTCCCTTTCCTTCTCCACCAGGGTGCCGTCGACCTCGTCCCGGGTCACGGCCAGGGGGCGCGCCGCGGCGATGTGCATCGCCACGTTGTGCACGAACTCCTGGAAGGCATCGGTGCGGGCCACGAAATCGGTCTCGCAGGCCACCTCGACCAGCACGCCGACCTTGCCGCCCATGTGGATGTAGCTGCCGATGATGCCCTGGCTGGTCGCGCGGCCTTCCTTCTTGGCGGCCGAGGCGATGCCCTTCTTGCGCAGGTACTCGACGGCCTTGTCCATGTCGCCGTCGCACTCGCCGAGGGCCTTCTTGCAGTCCATCATGCCGCAACCGGTGCTCTCGCGGAGTTCCTTGACCATCTTGGCGCTGATTTCCATGACTTCTCCAGTTCCTTCCGGGCTGCGCCCTTAGTTGGCGTCAGCCGAAGTTTCACCCGCGGCGGCCTCGGGGCGGTGCGGCGTGTCGATGCGCAGGGCCTCGGCGTCGAGCGTGGCGCTGGCAACGTTGTCCTTGGTGGCGGCGGCCATGCCGACGGCGCGGTCACGGCCCTCGGCGCCCATGCGACGGCCCTCCTCGATCGACTCCGCCACGGTGCGCGTGAACAGGAGGATCGAGCGGATGGCGTCGTCGTTGCCCGGGATCGGGTAGCGCACGAGCGTGGGATCGCAGTTGGTGTCGACGATGCCGATCACCGGGATGCCCAGCTTGTTGGCCTCGCGCACGGCGGTCTCTTCCTCGGCCGTGTCGACCACGAAGACCGCGTCCGGCAGCTTCTTCATCTTGCGGATGCCGCCGAGGTTCGTGTTCAGCTTCTCGTACTGGCGGCTGAACTCGAGCTGTTCCTTCTTCGAGAAGTTCTCCATGCGGCCGTCGCGCATCATGGCCTCGATCTCCTCGAGCTTCTGCACGCTCTTGTAGATCGTCTGCCAGTTGGTCAGCATGCCGCCGAGCCAGCGCTCGGTCACGTAGGGCATGTCAACGCGGTCGGCCATGTCCTTGATGGCGATCTTGGCCTGCTTCTTGGTGCCGACGAACAGCACGGTGCCGCCCTTGGCGCCGACCGTGCGCAGGAAGTCCTGCGCCTGGTTGAGGGCGCGGAGCGTGCGCTGCAGGTCGATGATGTAGATGCCGCCCCGGGCGATGAAGATGTAGGGCTTCATCTTGGGGTTCCACTTGCGGGTCTGGTGACCGAAGTGGACGCCTGCCTCGAGCAGGTCCCTCAGTCCGACGTTGGCCATGATTGCCTCCCGAACATGCTGGGTTGTGCCTCCCCGGCGTTCATCGGTGCGGGGCAAGCATCCGGGACACGTCCCGCGATGCCACCAGCCCCGCGCCTCCGGCCGGGTGTGTGATGCGATCCGGCGGTCCGCGCAGGGCGGCCGCCGGATCGTTGGTTCCAGCGCAGGGTCGCGACCCGCCCCCGAGGGAGCAGGTGGTCGCGACTAGCGCTTGGAGAACTGGAAGCGCTTGCGGGCGCCCGGCTGGCCGTACTTCTTGCGCTCGACCATGCGGGAGTCGCGCGTCAGGTAGCCACCGCGGCGCATCGGCGAGCGGTACTCCTCGTTGGCCACGACCAGCGCACGGGCGAGGCCGTGGCGCAGCGCGCCGGCCTGGCCGCTGATGCCGCCACCCTTGACGGTGCACCAGACGTCGAAGTCGTTCTGCAGGCCGAGGGTCACCAGCGGGCGCAGGGCCTGCTCGCGGACGGCTTCGCCGAAGTACTCTTCCACGGCGCGGTCATTGACGCGGACCTTGCCCGAACCCTGCGTCAGCCACACCCGGGCCACGGCGGTCTTGCGGCGACCGGTGGCGTAATACCTTTCTTCCAACGTGCGCTCCTTGGTCTGGACAGTGCAGCGGGATGTCCCGCCGCGGTTGCACTCTCACGAGTCCTACAGGGTCACGATCTTCGGCTGCTGCGCCGTGTGCGGATGCGACTCGCCCGCGTACACGCGCAGGTTCGTCAGCTGCGCCCGGCCCAGCTTGGTCTTCGGCAGCATGCCCTTGACGGCACGCATGATGACCTCTTCCGGCCGGCCGGCGGCGACGAGCTTGCTGACCGGCGTGAAGCGCTGGCCGCTGGGATAGCCCGTGTGATGGATGTACGTCTTCTTGTCCGCCTTGAGGCCGGTCAGCTTGACCTTGGCCGCATTCAGGACGATGACGTTGTCCCCCATGTCGAGGCTGGGGGTAAAGGTGGGCTTGTGCTTGCCGCGAAGGAACGTCGCGACCTGCGTCGACAGGCGGCCCAGGGGCACGTCCTTGGCGTCGATCACGAGCCAGTCCTTGGCGATTTCGCCCTGCTTCAGGATGTAGGTCTTCACGAGGCTAACTCCTCAGCTGGTCCTCTGCGGGGACGCTGGTCCACTGCGGGGACTTCCGGGGACCCGTGCGCGCACCGGTCCCACCCAGGAAAACACCCGCCAAGCGCGACTCGACGCTCTCGCGTCGACCGTGCCGGCGGACCGCGTAAACTGATGCCTTGCAAACAGATAGATGCTTGCCGGGCATGTCCCCGGTGCACCATCCGGACCGAAATCGAACGGGAAATCCGGTCGTTGCAGGCTGGCTAAGTTAGCACCTTGCAAGGGGGCTGTCAAGGCGGGGCGTCCGGATGCGGCGGGGACCCGGCCCCGGGGTCCCCCACCCGGGCCCGCCCTCCCGGCGCTCCGGTCAGTCCCCCCGGAAGACGCGGAGGGTGTGCTCGAACGGGGGCCGCAGAACGCCATGCTCGCAGATGAAGGCCGTGACCAGCTCGCCCGGCGTCACGTCGAAGGCCGGGTTCCAGGCCGCCACGCCCGCCGGGGCGGTGGCCAGGCCGGCGAAGGCGGTCACCTCGCCGGGGTCGCGCTGCTCGATGACGATGTCCCGGCCGTGGGCCGTCGCCGGGTCGAACGTCGAGCCGGGGGCCGCCACGTAGAACGGCACGTCGTGGCGGTCGGCCAGGACGGCCAGCGGGTAGGTGCCGACCTTGTTGGCGGTGTCGCCGTTGGCGGCGATCCGGTCGGCGCCGGTGATGACGGCGTCGATCTCGCCCGAACGCAGCAGCGAACCGGCCGCGCCCTCGCACAGCACCGTCACCTCGAAGCCCTGGTCGGCCAGTTCCCATGCGGTCAGCCGGGCGCCCTGCAGCAGGGGCCGGGTCTCGTCGGCGAACACGCGGACGACCTTTCCCGCCTCGCGCGCGGCGTAGATGACGCCCAGCGCCGTGCCGTAGCCGCCGGTGGCCAGGCCGCCGGCGTTGCAATGGGTCAGGACCGTGGCGCAGTCGGGCAGCAGCGCCGCGCCGGCCGCCCCCAGCGCGCGGCACATGGCGATGTCCTCGTCGTGGACGCGGCGGGCCTCGGCCAGCAGCCCCTCGTGCAGCGCGGCCGCGTCGGCGCCGTCGGCCGACAGCCGCACCGCCCGCGCCGCCACCCGGTCCAGCGCCCAGAACAGGTTGACCGCCGTCGGGCGGGTGGCAGCCAGCTCGCCGCGCGCCTGGATGACGGCCGCCAGGGCACCCGGGGCGTCCAGGCCGGTATCGCGCGCCAGGCGGGCCGCAAGCGCCAGCCCGTAGCCCGCGGCCACGCCGATGGCCGGCGCACCGCGCACGGCCAGGCGGCGGATGGCCGCGCACAGGTCCTCGATGCGGGTGCAGTCCAGGAAGACGACCTCGCCCGGCAGCCGCGTCTGGTCGAGCACGACCACGCGCCCGTCCTGCCAGGCGACGACGGGGAACGGGAACGGCAGCGCGCTCATGGCGTCCTTTCGGCGTCGCCGGCCAGCGCCTGCCCGAGCAGCAGCCCGAGCCGCGCCAGCGGCAGCCCCATGACGTTGAAGTAGCAGCCCTCGACGCGGCGCACCATCAGCGCGCCGTAGCCCTGGATGCCGTAGGCGCCGGCCTTGTCCATCGGCTCGCCGGTGGCGATGTAGTCGTCGATGGCGGCGCGGGCCAGCGGCAGGAACTCGACCTCGGTGCTCTCGGCGACCGCCAGGTCCAGGTCCTCGGACACGACCTCGTCGCCGGCGCCGTCCACCGCGGCCCGGCTCAGCGCGATCGCGGTGATCACGGTGTGGCGGCGGCCCGACAGGCGGCCCAGCAGGTGCGCGGCGTCGGCGCGGTCGCGCGGCTTCTCCAGCACGTCGCCGTCGACCACGACGATGGTGTCGGCCCCCAGCACCAGGCGCCCGGGACAGCGCGCCGCCACGTCCGCGGCCTTGGCGCGCGCCAGGGCCAGGGCGTACGCCTCGGGCTCCGTGCCGGCCGCGCCCAGCGCCGCCGCCAGCTCGGCCTCGACGTCGCCGGGCCGCTCGACGTCGAACGGCAGCCCGGCCAGCGCCAGCAGGTCGGCGCGCCGCGGCGACTGCGAGGCCAGCAGCAGCACCTCGCCCTCGGGCCAGGCCACGAACGGGCTGGTGGTCATCGGCCCTCCCCCGCGCCGGCCGCCGCGGGCGCCTCGCGGTCGATGATGACCGTCACCGGTCCCTGGTTGGTCAGCTGCACGTCCATCATCGCCCCGAACTCCCCCTCGGCCACGTGCGGCCAGTGCCGGCGCACGAGGCCGGCGAACTTCTCGTACATGACCTCGGCCTGCGCCGGCGGCGCCGACGCGGCGAAGCTGGGCCGGTTGCCCTTGCGGCAGTCGCCGTAGAGCGTGAACTGGCTGACCAGCAGGATGCCGCCGCCGCTCTCGCGCAGCGAGAGGTTCATCTTGCCCTCGGCGTCCTCGAACACGCGCAGGTCGGGCAGCTTGCGGGCCATCCACTCCAGCTCGGCATCGGTGTCGGTCGGCGCGATGGCCGCCAGCACGACCAGGCCGCGCTCGATGGCCCCGACCTGCCTGCCGTCGATGGTGACGGACGCGGGCCCGCTCCGCTGGATCACGCAGCGCATGCGCCCTCCCCGCCCGTCACGACGACCGCCCGCCCGTGCCCAGCTGGTAGCGCTCGACGCCCTGCACGCCGGGCACCTTGAGCAGCGACTTGAGGATCTTCTCGAGGTTGTTCAGGTTGCGCACCTCGACGACCATCGTCACG
>CAINDZ010000157.1 GCA_903847545.1 uncultured bacterium
GCCACGATGATGCCGCCGATGCTGCCCAGCAGCACGCCCACGTTCTGCGTCCGGATGGCCGTCACCAGCCCCGCGATGCTCCCGATGAACATCGCCAGCACCAGCACCAGCACCCCGATGCCCGAGGCCGTCCCGATCGCCTTTTCCTTGTGCATCGAACCCCTCCCGCGATGGATCCCGCGTTGTTTCCCGTTTGTGTGATACCCTGATGATATCACTTCGACATCATACCCGCAACCCTGAACCAATATTCGTTCCGATGATGTCAAATCTCTGTAACGCGTGGCAAAATAGGCAGATAGCGCCGCAATTTGACCTAGCTCTGGCTGATGACACCGTGCACCTGGTCGCTGCCCCGGCAATGGACCCTGGGCTTCTTCCGCCGAGTCGGGCCCTGGTGCTCAAAACAGCATGGGTGGCGGGCTATCCGCAGCGCCGAAGGCGTGAGGACTGCCCGCCACCCATGCTGTTTTGAGCACCACGCACCGCTCAGCGAAAGAAGCTCAGGCCTCCTTTTCGGCCCAGACGGCGACCAGGTGCACGATCGTGTCCGAGGCCAGTTCCATATCTTTCACACACACCCACTCGCCGTACCCATGGAAATCCTGCTCGCCCGTGAAGATGTTCGGCGTGGGCAGGCCCTTGGCCGACAGCTGCGAGCCGTCGGTGCCGCCGCGGATCATCCCGAGCAGCGGCTTCATGCCGGCGCGCGCAACGGCCTCCATGGCGTAGTCCATCGCGCGGGGTTCCTTGGCGATGTCGTACTTCATGTTGCGGTAGCTCTGCTTGACCTCGCAGCGGAAGCTCGAGCCGGGCCACTGCGCGCACGCCTTTTCGGCGGTGGCGCGGATGAAGACGGCCTTGGGCGCGAGGCCCTCGACCTCGAAGTCGCGGATCAGCAGCGTGATCTCGGTCTCGCTGGCGTTGCCCTTGATGGCGTAGGGGTGGATGTAGCCCTCGCGGCCGCTGGTCGTCTCGGGCGCGCCCTCGCGCGGCAGCAGCGACAGGAACGTGCCGGCCACCTTCACCGAGGGGATCATCTTGTCCTTGGCGTAGCCGGGGTGGATGTCGCGGCCGACGAACGTGACAGTGGCGCTGTCGGCGCAGAACGTCTCGCTCTCGACCTCGCCGCGCCGGCCGCCGTCCATCGTGTAGGCCACCTTGGCGCCGAATTTCTCGACGTCGAAGTGCTTCACGCCGCCGCCGACTTCCTCGTCGGGCGTGAAGGCGACCTTCACCGGGCCGTGGCGGAAATCGGGGTTCTCGACGATGCGGGTCAGGGCATCCATGATCTCGGCGATGCCGGCCTTGTCGTCGGCGCCCAGCAGCGTGGTGCCGTCGGCGGTGATGAGCGTCTCGCCGATGCACTCCTGCAGGTACGGGTTCTCGGCCGCGATGATCTTCTTGCCGTTCTTCGGCAGCTCGATGTCGCCGCCCCGGTAGTCGGCGTGGAACGTGGGGACGACGTTCTCGCCCGAGACCTCGGGGTAGGTGTCCATGTGCGCGATGAAGGCGATGACCGGCACCTTCTCGCAGCCGGGCGTGGCCGGCAGTGTGGCCGTGACGTAGCAGTGCTCGTCGACGGCGGCGTCCTTCAGGCCCAGGGCCAGGAGCTCGGCGACCAGGATGCGCGCAAGGTCGAACTGGCAGGCGGTCGACGGGTACGTGTCGGAGGACTCGCTGCTGGTGGTGTGGACCTTGGCGTAGGAGACGAATCGGTCGACCAGGCCGGGGAACGTCGAGCCGGGCTTGCGCTGCAGCATGGGAGGCCTCCGCGGGAACGGGTTCTGTGGCGCCGGGGCGCGTCCATATTGGGCCATGGACAGGGCCGCTGCAAGGGGCGGCGCGGCCCGCGCGGGGGGCGCCCGGGGGGCGGGCGGCATCCCTTCCTTGTCCTTGGCGGGCTGAAATGTTACGGTCCCGGACGGCGCCGCCCTTTCGGCGGCGCGCCGGGCCGCCGGCCCCCGCCGCAGCGGCCCGCCACCCATCGCGGAGGTACCCATGGACGTCAGCAGCGGCAGCAATAGCCTGCCCGAGAACGCCTACCGGGCGCTCAAGCCCGGCGAGAAGTACGTGCCGGTCGTGCCGGCCGGAACCATCGTCCCGGAGATCACCGGATACTCCCTGGCGATGGGCCTGATCTTCGCCGTCGTCTTTTCGGCGGCGGCGGCCTACCTGGGCCTGAAGATCGGCCAGGTGTTCGAGGCGGCCATCCCCATCACCATCCTGGCGATCGGCGGCTCGGCGCTCCTCGGCAAGAAGAACGCGCTGCAGCAGCACGTGATGATCCAGTCGATCGGCTCCGCCTCGGGCGTGGTCGTGGCGGGCGCCATCTTCACGCTGCCCGGCCTGTACATCCTGGGGCTGGACAAGCAGA
>CAINDZ010000158.1 GCA_903847545.1 uncultured bacterium
CGGACAAGCCCATCGCCACGAACGACACCGAAGAGGGTCGCGCCCAGAACCGCCGCACCGAGCTGAAGAAGCTCAACTAGCCCGCGGCATGGCATGACGCACGGCGAGGCGGTCCCACGCGGGGCCGCCTCGCTTGCCGACAACATTCAGGGAACTTCCAGGCAACATCGACCGGGGATGCCGTGAAACCGCAGGTGCTCACCAGCGAACAGTTCGTGCCCCGCCCCCGCGACGAGGTCTTCGCCTTCTTCGCGCGCCCGGAAAACCTGGGGACGATCACGCCGCCCTGGCTCGACTTCCAGGTGCTGACGCCCTCGCCCGTGCCCATGCACCAGGGCGCGATCATCGACTACGTCATCCGCCTGGGCGCGCTGCCCACGCGCTGGCGCACCATGATCACGTCCCACGACCCCCCGTTCCGCTTCGTGGACGAGCAGCTCTCCGGCCCGTACTCGTTCTGGCACCACACCCACGAGTTCGTCGAGAAGGAGGGCGGCACCCTCATCCGCGACCAGGTGCTGTACGTGGTGCCCATGGGCGCCCTCGGCGCGCTGGTGGCCGGGCCGCTCATCCGCCGCCGGCTCGACGCCATCTTCGCCCACCGCCGGCGGGTCATCGGCGCCCGCTTCGGCGCCGGCGCGGTCATTGACCACGCGCCGCCCATGCCCTAGACTTGCCGCGCCCGACGCCCGGGGATCGTCGGCGCACCACTTTGTCCCGCCCTCATCGCACCTGGGCCGCGACCGGCCCACGGAGGTCCGTGTCATGCGCAGAAGCCCGCTTGCCGTGCTCGTCACCCTGGCCATCGCCCTGTCGCTGCTGTCGGCCGCGCCGGCATCCGCCCAGTTCGGGAAGCTGAAGGACAAGGTGAAGCAGAAGGTCGAGAAGAAGGTCGACCAGAAGACCGACCAGGCGATCGACAAGACCATCGACGACGCGACCACGTCGGGCAAGGTCTCCAAGGACGAGGCGCCCGCCACGGACGCGCCCGAAGACGGCGCGGCCCCCGCCGCCGGCGGCGCCGCCCCCGCGGCCGGAGGCTCCGCTGTGGCCGAGGACATGACGCTCTACACCAAGTACGACTTCGTCCCCGGCGACAAGGTCATCTTCTACGACGACCTCGCGCACGAGGAGATGGGCGAGTTTCCCTCGCGCTGGAACCTGGATCGCGGCGTCTTCGAGATCGCCACCGTCGACAAGCGCAACTGGATCCTGTGCACGGACCGCGGCAAGATCTCGCCGCGCATCAAGGCCGAGCCGCTGCCCGACAAGTACACGGTCGAGATGGACTTCGCCTCGGCGCTCGACCAGGACGGCTGGTACTCCATCCACTGGGTCGACGCCAAGGGCAACAGCATCGGCTACGTGACGATCGGGTATTCGTACATGACCGAGGTGCACCTGCTGGACAAGACCGTGGCCGGCAAGGACCTCGAGAAGCTGCCGGTCGGCCGCCACGTCATGCGCATCATGGCCACCAAGTCGACCATCAAGTGCTACATCGACCAGCAGCGCATCGCGAACGTCCCCAAGGTCGAGGGCTTCGAGCCGGTCGGCTTCGAGGTCGAGATGAACCCCTACTTCGAGCACACCCAGGTCAACCGCATCGGCACCTTCCGCTACGCCGAGGGCGGCAAGTCCATGCGCGAGCAGCTCGACGAGGCCGGCCGCATCGTCACGCACGGCATTCTGTTCGACTCGGGCTCGGACCGCATCAAGGCCGAGTCCGTCAAGACGCTCAACGACATTGGCGCCATGCTGGCCGAGGACGCGGCCCTGCGCCTGTCCATCGAGGGCCACACCGATGCCGACGGCGCCGACGCCGACAACCTGAAGCTGTCGCAGGCCCGGGCGGCCTCGGTGCGCACCTGGCTGATGGACAACTTCAAGGTGGACGGCGGCCGGCTCGAGACGAAGGGCCTCGGCGAGACCAAGCCCATCGACGTGAACACCTCGCCCGAGGGCAAGGCCAACAACCGCCGCGTGGAGCTGGTCAAGCTCTAGCACGCCGCCGCGCGCGTCGACACCGGCCGAAACAGCGGCACACGCCCCCGGGGGACGCGTGCCGCTTCGCTCATGTGCCCTTGCCCCGGCTCGCCTACGCCATCGCGTAGCCCAACTGGCGGCGGTCGTTGTCGATGTCCGCGTACTCCCTGGTGATGGCCACGAAGTCGTCCGCGTGGGCCAGGAACACGTCCAGCAACTCGGGGTCGAAGTGCGTGCCGCGCCCCTCGCCCAGCGTGGCGATCACCTCGTCCAGGGGCCGGGCGTCGCGGTACACGCGCCGGCTGCTCAACGCGTCGAAGACGTCGACGATCGCCGTGATGCGCCCCTCCAGCGAGATCTCCTCGCCGGCCAGGCCCCGCGGGTAGCCGGTGCCGTCCCACCGCTCGTGGTGCTGCAGGGCGATCCGCGCCGCCATCCGCATGATGCGCTGGTCCGACTTGCAGAGGATGCCGTGGCCCAGCGCCGCGTGGCCCTTCATCACCGCGAACTCCTCGGGCGTCAGCCGCCCCGGCTTGTTCAGGATGCGGTCGGGGATGCCCACCTTGCCCACGTCGTGCATCGGCGCGGCCAGGCGCATCACCGACGCCGTCTCGAGGTCGACGCCCGCGTGCAACGCCAGCAGGCGGGCCATCTCGCCCACCCGCAGCACGTGGTTCGCCGTCTCCAGGCTGCGCGTCTCGACCAGCTCGCTCAGCGTGCGGATCATCTCGCGCTGGCTCTCGATGATCTCGCGCGTCAGGCTGGCGTTGGCGTAGGCCAGCGTCACGTTCGCGAAGTAGACCCGCATGATGTCGCGCTCCAGCCGCGGCATCGCGTCGGTGTCGACCAGCACGAACAGCAGTTCCTCCACCCCGGACTGCGCCGACGGGCACCGTCCGCAGGCCACGCCGCCGTTCCAGACCATTGTCTGTTCGGCGGCCGACCGCGCGAGCATCTCGCGCACACCGTCGTCGAGCAACCCGTCGACGGTGGTGCCCACGCGGTCGGCCCAGGGTCCCGTGCCGGCGGCCAGCACGTACCCGCGCTGCCGCCTCCGTGCGGCAAACCCCTGCGGCGCCGCCCCCGCGCCGCGCCTGGCGATGGCCACCAGTTGCTCCAGGACGTCGGCGGCGAACTCGCCCTGCGGCGCGCCCCGCAGCAGCGCCCCGCTGGCCTCCAGCACGTGCTGCAGGCAGTGGCGGCTCTGCTCGATGGCGCGGATGTCGCGCCACGAGCGCAGCGCGCTCGTCACCGAGGTCGTCAGCTTGTCGGCCGTCAGTTCCGTCTTGGCCCGGTAGTCGTTGATGTCGTAGCGCAGGACCACGTCGTGCTCGGGCGCCTGTCCCGGCTGGCCCGTGCGCAGGATGATCCGCACGTTCTGGTTGCCAAGGTCCTCGCGGACGTGCTTGACCAGGCGCAACCCGGCGTCGTCCGACTCCATGACGACGTCCAGCAGGATGACCGCGATGTCCGGGTGCGAGGCCAGCACCACGCGGGCCTCGGCCGCGGAGTAGGCGCACAGGAGGCAGACGGGCTTCCCCTCGAACCGGTAGCGCCCCAGCACCAGGCGCGTGATGTTGTGGACATCCTCCTCGTCGTCGACCACCAGGAGCTTCCAGCATTCTCCGTATCGCTCGTCGACGGGGGCGGCCTCGGCGGCGAACCTGAGTTCGTCGCCGATGCCGGCGCGGACGTTACTTGCTCCCGACATGGGATGCCTCCACGTGCTGCGGAATGACGAGGGTGAAGCGAGCGCCCTTGCCCGGCGCGCTCACGCAGGTGATGGATCCCCCCAGGGCATGCTTCACGTTGTTCCAGACGATGTGCATGCCGAGCCCCGTGCCGCCGCGATTGCGCTTCGTCGTGAAGAACGGCTCATAGAGCCGATGGCGCTGCTCGCGGGTCATGCCGCGACCGTCGTCGCGATAGTCGATTACCACGCCGAAGACATCGGTCGAAACATTGATGGTGATGGTCCCGGCGATCATCGTCTCGAATCCGTGCTCGAGCGAATTGACCACCAGGTTGGTGATGACGCGGTAGAGCGCCCCCGGGTCGCCGTGCATCGTGATGCCCTCGGGGCACTCGACACGCAGGCTGTGCGCCGTCGTCTTCAGGCGGGGACGCAGGCTGAGCACGATCTCGTCCAGGTATTCGCGCAGGTCGAAATCACGCTCCTGCGAGCTGGACTGGTCGACGGCCACCTGCTTGAAGTTCTGGATGAGATCCGCCGCGCGCTCCAGGTTGACCTGCACGGCCTCGGCGGCCTGGCTCATCGACGCCAGCAGCTGCTCGAGCCCCGAGCGGGTCAGGCGGCCGTCTCCCAGCGTCGCCGCGCCCTCGGCACAGAGGTCGGCCAGGTGCGAGGCCGCCGTGACGCCGATGCCCACCGGGGTGGCCATCTCGTGCGAGACGCCGGCCACCATCGCGCCCAGGGCCGCCATCTTCTCCGCCTCGAGCAGCGCCTCGTGCGCCTCGCTGACCAGCTCGGCGTTGCGACGCTCCTCGGTGACGTCGCGCGCCACGCCCTCGATCGACGTGACGTTGCCGTCGGCGTCCAGCACCGGCACGGCGTGGATCTCCAGCACGCGATCCGTCTTGTCGGGGCCCGGCACGAGGAGGTCGTAGGGCGCGGTCCGCTCACCACGCAGCAGGCGCTCGACGCGCTGGCGCGCCATGCCGTTGGCCGGCAGCGCCAGCCAGTCGCGGGCGTTGCGCGTGGCGTCGCGCACGTCGTTGGTTCCCGCCAGGCGGCGGTACGACTGGCTGACGAAGGTGAAGTTCATCTCGGTGTCGTGCGAGTAGAAGATGAACCTTTCGCCCAGGCTCTCGATGATGCGGCGGTAGCGCTCCTCGCTCTCGCGCAGGGCGTCGTTCGTCGTGCGCAACTCGGCCGTCGCCGACAGCACG
>CAINDZ010000159.1 GCA_903847545.1 uncultured bacterium
CGGGCGGCGTGGCCGACAGCCGCCTGGGGGCGGCGGTCCATCGCCTGCTGGGCGACCAGGGCACGGCGCGGAACCTGGCGACGATGATGAAGCTGGTGGCGCTGGTGGAAGGGCGGTGAGGGTGTGTCACGCGTGAAGCTGCTGTTGGCGTGCGTGCTGCTGCTGGCCGTCGGCGGTTGCGCCGCCTCGCGCCACCTGGCCGTGCCGGGCGCCGAGGCGCCGCCCGCGCACGACCGGCCGCCGCTGGCCGACGCGGTCGGCGCCTACGTCAAGGTGAGGCTGCTGGACGGCGAGACCGTGTCGGGCGAACTTGCCGCGTGCGGGGCGGACTCGCTGGTGCTGGCGCGGCCGCGCAACTACGCGTTCGAGCAGCGCGCCATCGCCTTCCGCGACGTGAAGGACGTGAAGGTCGTCGAGGACGGCGACGGCGGCCGCCTCCGGTTCACGCCCATCAGCGTGTTCCTGACGGCGACGTTTGCCGCGCTCATCCTGCTGGTGACGAACCTGAACTTCGGCGCGGGGCTGGACTAGACGCGGCGCCTGCTGCAAGGAGACGAGGACATGGGCGAGAACATGCCGAAGGCCATCGCCGCCTTCCTGGCGGGGCAGCGCATCGTCGTGGCGGGCGTATCAAGGTCGGGCAAGTCGCCGGCCAACGAGATCTTCCGCCGCCTGGCCGCGACCGGGCACGAGGTGATCCCGGTCAACCCGCAGGCCGCCGAGGTCGAGGGCCACACCTGTTTTGCCGACGTGCGCGCGGTGCCGGGCGCCATCGACGGCCTGATGGTGGTGACGCATCCCGCGGTCGCGTCCAACGTCGTGCGCGGCGCCATCGAAAAAGGTGCGCGGCACGTCTGGTTCCATCGCTCGTTCGGCACGGGCAGCGTGTCGGACGAGGCGCTCGCCGCGTGCCGTGAGGCGGGCATCGAGCCCATCGTCGGCGGCTGCCCGCTGATGTACTGCCGTCCCGTCGATCCCGTGCACCGCTTCTTCCGCTGGTGGCTGCACTTGCAGCATCGCGTCCCGGGCTAGCGCGCGCGCCTGCGCTTTCGCCTGCGCCGGGTTGCGGTCCACGGCGGGTGTGCCGATCATCTTCGTGATCATCAAGCCTGCGCGTGCGACGCATTCGTGCCAGGGGGAGGCGCAATGAACAGGGTCGTCCACTTCGAGATCCACGCGGCGGACCCGCAGCGTGCGGCCACCTTCTACCGCGACGTGTTCGGCTGGGAGATCCAGGAATGGGTCATCCCGGGCGTCGACCTGCCCGACGAGCACCGCTACTGGATGGTCGGCACCGGTGATGCCGGGGAGCCGGGCATCAACGGCGGGCTGCTGTTCCGGCGCGGCGCGGCGCCCGTCGATGGGCAGGCCGTCAACGCGTTCGTCTGTACCGTCGGCGTCGCCTCGGTCGATGATGCCGTGGCGGCCGCGCTGGCGGCCGGCGGCGTGGTGGCCGTGCCGAAGATGCCGATCAAGGGCGTGGGCTGGTTGGCGTACGCCAAGGACAC
>CAINDZ010000160.1 GCA_903847545.1 uncultured bacterium
CCGTTCGGCTGCGCCGGCCCGCGGAACCGGAAGCGCAGGTGCAGCCCGCCGCTGAGCGACGTCGGCGGCCCCTGCAGGCGCAGGCCGCGACAGCGGAACACCGGCTTGCGGTTGCCCGAGCCGAACGGCTCGAGGTTCTCGAGGTCTTGCACCAGCGCCGCCACGTCGCGCATCGACATGTGGCCCAGGTCGAGGTCCAGGTCGTAGGTCTCGGGGACGGGGCCGGTCTGGGGCTGCTGGCGCAGGGCGTCGACGAAGGCCTCGCGGAAGGCGTCGACGTCGCGTGCGCGCAGCGTCATGCCCGCCGCCTGGGCGTGGCCGCCATGGCGCACCAGCAGGTGGGCGCAGCGGTCGAGGACGACCTTCACATCGATGTCGGGCACGCTGCGCGCCGAGCCGCGCGCCTCGTCGCCCTCGATGGAGATCAGCACGACCGGCAGCTGGTACTGCTCGACCAGCCGCGCGGCACCGATGCCGATGATGCCCTTGTGCCACTCCGACGAGGCCAGCACCAGGCCCGGGTCGCCGCGCCGCACGAACGGCAGCGCCGCGGCGATGGCCTCGTCCTTCAGGCGCGCGTCCTGCTCCTTGCGGCGGTTGTTGGTGCGGTCGGCCTCCTCGGCCAGCGCGCGGGCCGCGGCGTGGTCGCGGGTCAGCAGCAGCTCGAGCGCCGACATGACGCGCCCGATGCGCCCACAGGCGTTGATGCGCGGCGCCAGCTGGTAGGCGAAGTCGCCGGTGGTCACCGGGAAGCCGCGGTCGAGCCCCGCCACGCCCAGCAGCGCGGCCAGGCCCGGGCGGATGGAGCCGCGGTCGTTGAACCGCTCGAGGCCCTTCTTGACCAGGATGCGGTTCTCGCCGACCAGCGACATTTGGTCGGCCACCAGTCCCATCGCCACCAGGTCGAGCACGGTGGCCAGGAACGACTCGGGCAGGCTGGCGGGGTCCCTCTGCCGGAGCGCCTGCGCCAGCTTGAAGGCGACCGCGACGCCGCACAGCTCCTGGTTCGGGTAGGTGGCGCCCTCGCGGCGCGGGTTGACCAGCGCCGTGGCGCGCGGCCGTTCCTCGAAGATGTGGTGGTCCAGCACGACGACGTCCATGCCCAGGTCGCGCGCCAGCGCGATTTCCGCCAGCGCCGCCGACCCGGTGTCCACCGTCAGCAGCAGCGTGACGCCGAGGTCGGCCCACTCCCGCACCATGCGCCCGGCGACGCCGTAGCCGTCGGTCGCGCGGTCGGGGATGAACGGCGGCTCGCACCGCAGCCGCGAACCGTCGACCACCAGCGTGCTGAGCGTCTCGAAGAGCAGGGCGCTGCCGGTGATGCCGTCCACGTCGAAGTCGCCGTGCACGGCGACGCGCTCGCCGTCGCGCGCGGCCTGGCGCACGCGCTCGACCGCGAGGTCCATCTCCTCGAGTCCGAACGGGTCATGGAGCTGGTCGAGCGACGGGTAGAAGAAGCCCTCGAGGGCGTGCGTGTCGGTCACGCCGCGGGAGGCCAGCACGCGCAGCAGGCAGTCGGAGACCGGCACGTCCAGCGGCACCATCGGGCGCATCGCGGACAGGACCGTCTCGTCGATGGGGGCACCCCGGCGCCACGGCCGGCCGGTGAACACACCGGCCGCCTGGGCCTGCGCCTGGGAATCGTCCCGCGGGTCACCCACGCCTGCTCGCTTCCCGTTCGGCCGCCACAAGGCAGCCGGACCTGGCCGCGGCGGCATGCCGCGGACCGTGCGATAGACGTGAGAAGCCGGTCGTAAGCCGAGTTCTGTTACCGCTGCGTCCTTGCGGGCGCCGCGGCGGCGGTCATGTATCTAGGACCGTCGTTACCG
>CAINDZ010000161.1 GCA_903847545.1 uncultured bacterium
ACCCCCGGGTCGATGAACGGACGCTGGTCGTGGCGGTCGTCGCGAACGCCACCGGGCTGCTCGAGAAGGCCGTCGACAAGAAGCAGCTGAAGGGGCGCAAGGAGCGGCTGAAGCAGCTGGCCGACGGGCAGCTGGCCGGGTCGGCCACGCTGGAGGCGGTCAAGGCGGCGCAGGCGGCCGCGGCGGTGGCGGTGATCGTCGCAACGACGGCCGCCACCACGGCGGCGACGTCCGGCGGCTGAGGCCGCCGGGCGCGGCATCAGGCCGGGTAGATCAGCTGGGCGGCTCCCACGGCGATGGCCAGGGTCATGAACACGGCCACGACGGTCAGGACTGCGAAGAACGTCGCCAGCAGGGTGCGCATGGTGTTCTCCTTCGTCTGGGTGCCCTCGGTGATCCCTCGACTGCCATCCGGTCTCACGACTTCTTGATAACAATTCTTGCATTTGGATTGTCGGTTCTCAATGAGACTGATGGAATCCCGTAGGGCAAAATGACCAGGAAATATTCCCGGTAGAGAGCATCCGGGACGGGATGTCCCGAGGCGGGTCCGGGCGGCGCGGCGGGCCCGCCATCGGGCCTCGCCGCGCTCCCCACAGGTCTCAGATCTGCCAGAGGTACTGCAGCTTCAGGAAGTACTGCCGGTCGACCTGCCGGTACAGCGTCGGGGCATCGGCGCCTGCGGCGTTGAAGTCGCGCAGGTCGTGCGTCGAGCCGAGGTAGAACACCGAGAACGGGTTCAGGCGGTAGGTCAGCAGCGGGTCGATCTCCCACTCGCCGCCGAACACCATGTGGTAGTACGGGAAGCCGCCGCCTTCCGCGAGCTCGCGATAGAACGGGCTGTCGGTGTCGCTGTGCTGCACCACCAGGCGCAGCGACAGGCGCGGGTTGACCTGGAATTGAACCCGCGCGCGGGCGATCGACTGGCGGAAGAGCAGGTCGTCGGTGTTCGCGTCGCGGCTGCGCACGAAGTCGAGCACGGGCTCGATCGTGAGCCGGTCGACGGGCTTGAACTCGCAGGAGATGCCCCAGCCCAGCTCGTTGCCCTTGTCCAGCGTGATGAACGCCGGCCCCTGGCCCACGTTGAGGTAGCCCGACGCCGAGAGCGACGGCAGCGGCTGCGCGAAGCCGTTCACGCCGAACTGCGACAGGCCGGTGAACGTGCGGCCGCCCCAGGTTTCCTCGCCGCGGCTGTAGCTGACCGACACGTGCGCCTGCGCGCGCCGCAGGTTGAGGTCGGTGAACAGCCGCGCGTGGCGCCACTTGCGGTCGCCGTCGTAGTTCCAGCGCGCGTCGGCGTAGGCGCCGGGGGCGACGCGGTCGAACAGGCCGGCCTGCGGGTAGAACGTGTAGGAGTTCCAGACGAAGGCGTTGCGCTGGTCGTTCCACGGGTCGTAGCCCGTCTGCGTGCGGTAGGTGGGGCTGACCTGGTTGAAGTCGGCCGTGAAGTTCCAGCCGCGGCCGCGCCGGCGCAGCTCGGTGATGAGCGCACCGCCGTGGAACGACTCGCCGTCGAGGTCGGCGGTGTGGGCGCCGTCTGCGAACGTGGTGCCCGGGTCGACCTCGTAGCCGTCGGGCTCGGTGGTGTAGCTCTGGATGACCTGCGAGGCCCAGCTCAACGTGCGCGTCAGGCGAACGTTGCCGTCGGCCGACAGGATGGTGCCCGAGCCGCCGCCGTCGTAGCGGCGGTCCGTCAGCATGAGCCCGCCCTGCGTGCCGGGCCCGAAGCTGTGCAGCACGCGGGCCACGTTCACGGTCGAGCGGCCCATCGCCACCGAGCCGGAGCGCTCCTCGAGCGGGACGATGTACGGCGAGTGCTCGTCGCGGGCCATCGTCCACGCCACGCTGGTGCGGTCCCAGCGCGCGGTGCCCTTGGCGGCCACCTCGGGGTCGTTGACCATGCGCGTGTAGAACGAGTTGAACATCGTGCGGAAGAGGTCGTTGCCCTCCTGGAAGAAGGGACGGCGCTCGGGGTACTGCTGCACGATGGTCGTGTTGACGTCGATCTGGCCGGCGTCGGCCTCGATCTGGCTGAAGTCGGGGTTGAGCGCGGCCTCGAGCGTGACGGCACTCGATGGCGAGAACTTGGCGCCCAGCGAGGGCTCGCCCTTGGCGTCCTGCGTGTCGAGGCCCGAGCCGGCGTCGAGCGGGTCGTTGATGGAGGCCGTCTGGTACCCGATCACCGAGGGCATGATCTCGAGGCCCTTGCCCGGCTTCAGGCCGGCGATGCCGGCGACGGTGCCCCACTGGCAGGGCAGGCACTGCTCGTTGCGGTCGTAGGCGCACCACGCGTACTGCGCGCTGGTCTCGCGGGGGCGGCTGCGGCGGAAGTCGAGCCGCCACGCCTGCTGCTCGCGGTCGGGAAAGCGCAGGCCGACCAGCGGGATCGCCATCTCGACGGTGTAGCCGTCGGCGGTGCGCTGCGCGGCCGAGCGCCACACCATGTCGAAGCCCTCGGACAGGCCGTGGACGCTGGTCCACATGCCGTCCTTCTGCACGCCGTACGGGTTCACCGCGAACGAGTAGGCCCACGTGCCCTCGCCGAAGGTGTCGAGCAGCACGCCGACGTCGTCGTCGTTCCCGTAGAGGTCGCGCTGGCTCATCGTCGCGCGCAGCGAGGCCGGGTCGTCCAGGCACCGGAACGCGACGTAGAGGTTGTCGTCGTCGTAGGTCAGCCAGGCCTCGGTCTGCACGGGCGGCTCGGTGGCGTCGCCCGGCGAGCGCTCGGCGAAGTTCGTCGCCTTGCCGGCGCCGTCCCAGCCGGGGTCGCCCAGGCGCCCGTCGATGGTGATGCGGCCGGTCGTGCGCGCGGTCTCGAGGTGGGGGCGCGTCACCGGCGTGAACGCGTGCGCCACCGGGGCCAGCGCGGCCAGAAGGCCGGCCGTGAGCAGGATAGCGATGGGATGCGATACCCGACGCGACATGGAGCACTCCTGGCCCCCGAGGGGGCAGCCGACGCCGCGCGCGTGGTGGGCGCCGCGGCGGTCGTGATGGTGGTGTCCGGACGTCGGGGTGGCCGGACCGGCCGCGGGGCGGGTCCCGGCCAATGGACATCATACGCAGCGAGGGGGGTGGAGGGTTGCAGCCTGAAGTTGCGAGGACGGCCGCGGCGCGAGCGCTGCGCCACGGCCGTCTCCCACCTGGGGCGTTAGGGCGCCTACTGCGTCGGCACCAGCGGTTTCACCGACCAGTGCGCGATCATGTCGCCGCCGCTGTCCCGCATGTGCTGCGAGCAGGTCGCCGCCGCGCCGCCCGGCGTCGGGTAGCCGGCGGGATAGGTGCAGGCGCTGACGGCGCGCCAGTCGGGCCAGGCGTACCAGTCGGTGTAGAAGTCGCCGAGCTGGTCGTTGCCCGAGCCCGAGTCATAGTCCCAGACGACGATGTGCAGGCGCAGGCGCGAGCCGGCCTGTTCGGGCAGCCAGACGTTGCGCCAGGCGTCGGTGATGTCGAGCGCCCCGCCCTCGTCGATGTCGACGTAGGCGTCTTCCGAGCGGCTGGCGATGGTCTCGGTGGTGATGGCCCCATCGGGCGAGCCCTGGTACTGCAGCGAAAAGGTGTAGTACGTCTCCTCGTCGTAGTCGCCCCAGCCGTCGTTGACCAGGGGGCACGAGAGCTGCGTGACTGCGACCTGCCACAGTGACGTCGCCGGCGAGCACTCCTCGGTCGTCCACTCGTTCGCGTAGGCGAACGAGGCGAGGCGGTTGTCCTTCAGGTAGCGCGTCGTGTAGGAGATGGGCACGGCGTCGCTCGCGTTGGTCAGCTCGGCGCCGCCCACGATCCAGTCGTACATGCCCTGGATGCGGTCGCCGACGATGGGCAGCACGCCGTCGGAGGCCGTGCCGCCGCGGACGAGGATCTTGATCTCGGACTGGTTGAGGATGCGCGTGAGGCTGGCGTCAAGGCTTCCCTGGACGTCGAAGCCCATGCTGCTGAACGCGCCCTTGACCGCCATCTCGACCGAGTCCTTGCGGGCGTACGAGTGGATCGACAGGAAGCCCACGCGGCCGTAGGTGACCGAGCTGACGTAGCACGGGGGGTCGTCGGGGTTCATGTAGCCGCCGAGGTCGGAGACCTCGGTGCCCTCGGCGAACATGTCGTGCGGCCGCGCCGGCGGCACCACCGAGGCCGTGAAGTACGCCTGCGAGAAGCGGCACAGGTAGCTGGAGTTGAATTCCTCGGTCGAGGCCGAGAAGTCGGTCTGCAGGCTGCCCGAGCCCCAGCCCGACCACTGCATCGAGATGCTCAGGTCCAGCATCGACTGGTTGAAGTCCTCGACGAACGTCTCGTCGAAGCTGAGCCGTGCGCCCACCTTGCCGTTGCCGGGGCCCGTGATGTAGCTGCTGACGATCTCGTTGAGGGCGCCGCCGACGGTCAGTTGGTTGGGGTTCGCGATGGTGCGCATGCCCTGCTCGGCGGTCAGGCCGGTCAGGTCGGTGCCGACCGTGACCGGCGCCCGGCCGACGACGACGGGGTTGAGCAGGCCGTTGTCGATGTCGGCGCCGCGGACCAGCGCACCCGGCCACAGCGACAGGTCGTTCGCGTTGAAGACCGTCGTCTCGTGCAGGTTCTTGTCCATGCGGTGCTCGGACACCTCGCAGATGAAGTGGCCGACGCCCGGCGTCAGCGTGGAGTCGGTGTGGGCGTCCTTCAGCACGTGCTCGCCGGTGTTGTCGGGCGGCGGATCGTTGAACGTGCCCAGCGAGTTGACGTAGGTGTCGAGGTCATCGCCGGTGACGACCTTGGCCGGGTCGCTCGAGCAGCTGGCCAGCATCGTGATCACCAGAACGCAGCAGGCGGCGAGGACGCCGAGGGTGCGGACGTTCGGGCGGGCGCCGGAACGGGTGGACATGTCGGACCTCCGGGCAGCGGCGCCTGGCCCGGACGTGCCCGGGTGCGCCTGTGACGTGATCCTCCGTGAGGGAGCCGGGCCCGGTGCGGGCCGACGACCTGTTCCTGGTGGGCGAGGGTGCGCGGAAGGATGGAAGTGCGGCGTCCCCCGACACCGCCTATGATCCTTTCCGTTTCTTGATTGAACCGCCTCGATGGCGCGGCGACAACAGCGAATGCAGGCCTGCGGCGCGCGTGGTATGGCCAAAAATGAGGCGCGATGCGGTTTGTTGGTTGGCGAAAAGGCTGGCGATGAAGTAGGTGTTTGGGTGATCGCCCGGATGCGCCGGCGCAACCAGCCCGGCGCCTGCGCGTTGTGGTACGGTCGCATGGTCGTCGGCGTCCTTGCCGGCGGGGTCACCCGGTCTGCTCACGATCGTCGAAGGAAGTCCCGCATGCCCCTGCTGACCCGCGCCGAGTCGTCGTCGTACACCTTCACCAGCCTGCATGCCGACGTGATGGCGTTCATCGCCGGGCTCGAGGGGATGGGCGACCCGCGCCTGCACGTCACCGACTTCGGCACGAGCCCGGGCGGGCGCGTGTTGCCGCTGCTGGTGCTGTCCTCGGCCGGCGTGAGGACGCCGGAGGAGGCCCGCCGCCTGGGCCGGCCGGTGGTGCTGGTCGTCAGCGGCATCCATCCCGGCGAGGTGGAGGGCAAGGAAGGCTGCCTGATGTTGGCGCGCGACCTGCTCGCCGGCAAGCCGGGGCTGGATGCGGCGCAGGTGCTCGAGAAGGTGACGCTGGTGGTCGTGCCGTTGTTCAACCCCGACGGCAACGACGCCATCGACCCGGGCAACCGCGCGCTGCACCTGCCGAAGCTGATGGGCCAGCTGGGTCCCGACAGCGGCGTGGGCACCAGGGAGAACGCGGCGAAGATCAACCTGAACCGCGACTACCTGCGTATGGCCTCGGCCGAGATGCGCCTGCTGCAGGCGCGCGTGTGCCAGCCGTGGGCGGCCGACCTGACGATCGACAACCACGCCACCAACGGCTCGGTGCACCGCTTCGCGATGACCTACGACATCCCGCACACGGGCGAGAGCGGGCGCGGCGAGCCCGTCTGCTTCATGCGCGAGCGCCTGCTGCCGCCGGTGACCGCCGCGCTGCGCGCCAACCACGGCCTGGACGCGGGCTGGTACGGAAACTTCGTGGAGGACGAGCGCGTGCTGGACGCCGGCGCCGAGGCCGACCCGTCGACCGCGGTGCGCGAGGGCTGGCTGACCTACCCGCACCACCCGCGCTTCGGCAGCAACTACCGCGGCCTCACCAGCCGGCTGGACCTGCTGCTGGAGTGCTACAGCTACATCCCGTTCAGCGAGCGCGTGCGCACGGCGTACGCGTTCATGCTCGAGACGCTGCGCTGGGTGGCGGCCCACGCCGACGACGTGGCGCAGGTGGTGCAGGCGAGCCGCACGCCGCGCGACCGCATCGCCGTCGCCTACGAACTGGGCCGCTGCGACGAGCCGGTCGAGATCCTCACGCGCGCGCCGCGCACGCTGGACGGCGCGCCGTGCGCGGTGACGCTGCCGGACCTGGGGCGCTTCACGGGCACGAAGGTGGTGGCGCGGCCCGCCGCGTACCTGGTGCCGCGCGCGCTGGGCGAGCACCTGCGGCTGCACGGCCTGGCGGTGCGTGATGCGGCGGGCACGTACGAGGTGGAGGTTCCCGTCGTCGAGGGCCTGGGCTCGGTCGGCGGGCGGGCCATCCTGGAGGCGGCGGCCGTCGGCGAGCTGGCGGTGTCGTGGCGGCGCGAGGCCCGCGCGGCGTTCCCGGGCGCGGTGCTGGTGCCGATGGACCAGCCGCTGGCGGCCATCGCCGCCTACCTGTGCGAGCCCGAGAGCGACGACGGGGCGGTGGAGAACGGGCTGGTGCCGGCGCCGCGGGTGGGACAGGAGTTGCCGGTGTGGCGGGTGCCGTGTTAAGTAGCGTGCACCTTGACCTCCAGCCGCCATGGGAGCCCGACCGTGCGTGACGTGATCCTGCATGCCTTCAACTGGAAGTACGCGGACATCCTCGCGAACGTCGAGGCCATCCGCCGGGCCGGCTACGGCGCGATCCTGATCCCGCCGCCGCTGTCCTCCGATCCCCGCGGCGACCAGTGGTGGCAGCGCTACCAGCCGCGCGACTACCGCGTCCTGCTGTCCTGGCTGGGCGGCAAGCGCGAGCTGGAGGCGCTGGTCGCGGCCTGCCACGCCGGCGCCTCGCCGATCCGCGTCTACGCCGACCTGGTGCTCAACCACATGGCCAACGAGGCGCGCGACGACCACTTCGACTTTCCCGGTCGCGCGGAACTGGAACGGTACCGGCAGGAGCCCGCGCTGTACGAGGAGAACCGCCTGTACGGCGACCTCGGCGCCGGGCTGTTCACCACCGCGGACTTCCACCACGCGGGCGAGATCGAGGGCGCGGAGTGGGGCGATCGCGGGGCCGTGCAGGAGCAGAACCTGTCGGGGCTGCCCGACCTGGGCGATGGCGCGCGCGTGCTGGAACAGCAGCACCTGATGGTCGACGCGATGATCGCCATGGGCTTCGACGGCTTCCGTGTCGACGCGATCAAGCACATCACCGAGCGCATGATCGACAACCTGGCCGACCGGCCCGAGGTGCGCGAGCGGTTCTGGTTCGGCGAGGTGCTGACGGGCGGCGACCAGGACGAGCGCGTGTTCCTGGCGCCGTTCCTGCGCGAGACGTGGATCTCGGCCTACGACTTCCCGCTGTTCACGACGATCCGCGAGGCCTTCGCGCCGGGCGGCTCGTTGCGGGCGCTGCTGGCCCCCGACCGCGACGGCAACGCCCTGCCCTGGGACCGCGCCGTGACCTTCGTCGTGAACCACGACATCCCGCACAACGACGCCTTCCGTGCCTGGCTGCTGGACCGGCAGGACGAGCACCTCGCGCACGCCTACATCCTGGGCCGCGACGGCGGCGTGCCCCTCGTCTACAGCGACCACGACGAGTCGCCGCACGAGGCCGATCGCGGTCGCTGGCGCGACGCGTGGAAGCGCCCGGACCTGGCGGCGATGGTGGCGTTCCACAACGAGGTGCACGGCACGCCCATGACGCTGCTCGCGGGCAACGACACGCTGCTGGTCTTCCGGCGCGGCGACCGCGGCATCGTCGCGATCAACAAGGCCGGCTTCGGGCAGTGGGCCGAGTTCGGGACGTGGGGGCTCGCCAATCCCGGCCGCTACCGGGACCTGATCCACGGGCACGTGATGCACATGTCGGGCGAGCGCTTCGGGCTGTACGTGCCGCCGCGGACGGCGCAGATGTGGCTGGCCGGCGCCTGAGGACCAGGCGGCCGGCCGTTCCACGGTGGGAGAGCCCGGAACTTCAGCGATCGATCGCCTTCATCGCCTGCTCGGCGTAGCGCTCGCCCCGCGCGGCGCCGGCGGGGAACGCCTGCTCCAGCTGGCGGCACTCCTTGCCGCTGAGGTCGATCTCCAGCGCGGCGATGTTGTCCTCGAGGTAGTTCAGCCGCTTGGTGCCGGGGATGGGCACGATGTCGTCGCCCTGCGCCAGCACCCAGGCCAGCGCGACCTGCGCGGGCGTGCAGCCCTTCTGCGCGGCAAACGACGTGACCGCGTCGGCCAGCTGCTGGTTGGCGGCGAAGTTCTCGCCGGCGAAGCGCGGGTGGTTGGTGCGGAAGTCGTCCGCGGTGAAGTCGCCGGTCGAGCGGAAGCGGCCCGCCAGGAAGCCGCGGCCCAGCGGGCTGTAGGCGACGAAGACGACGCCCAGGTCGCGGCAGGCGTCGAGCACCTCGGCCTCGGGGTCGCGCGTCCACAGCGAGTACTCGGTCTGCAGCGCGACGATGGGGTGCACGGCGCAGGCGCGGCGCAGCGTGCCGGGCGCGGCCTCGGACATCCCCAGGTAGCGCACCTTGCCCTCGGCGACGAGGTCGGCCATGGCGCCGACGGTGTCCTCGATCGGCACGTTCTTGTCCACGCGGTGCTGGTAGTAGAGGTCGATGACGTCGACGCCCAGGCGCTTGAGGCTGGCCTCGCAGGCGGAGCGCACGTACTCGGGCCGGCCGTTGACGCCCATGAACTCGCCGTTCGGCCCGCGCACGTTGCCGAACTTCGTGGCCAGCACGACCTGCCCACGGCGACCCTGGATGGCGCGGCCCACGAGTTCCTCGTTGCGGCCGCAGCCGTACATGTCGGCGGTGTCCAGGAAGTTGACGCCCAGCTCGAGGGCGCGGTGGATGACGGCGATGGACTCGGCGTCGTTGCCGGCGCCGTAGAATTCGGACATGCCCATGCAGCCGAGGCCGAGGGCGGAGATTTCGAGGTCGGGGGCGAGCTGGATGGTGCGCATGGGGGGCCTCCTGCCGTGGGTGTGCGTACTGCCGCCCAAGCTAGCCAAGGCGGCGGCGCGCGCAAAGCGGCAATGCCGGAATGCGCGCGTCGTGCCTCGGCCGCCCGCCCTTACCCCGCCCGCTCCCACTGGAACACCTCGACCAGCGGCACCCCGAACACGTCGGCGATCCGGAATGCCGCCGCCAGCGACGGCGCGTACTTGCCGGCCTCGATCGCGGCCACCGTCTGGCGCGTCAGCCCGATGCGCTGGCCCAACTCGGCCTGCGACATCTCGCCGTGCAGGAAGCGCAGGGTGCGGATGCGGTTGTGGATGACGCCGCTCATGCCAGGTGCCTGCGGTAGCCGACGATTACCGTCGCGTCGTGAACGGCCTCGGCCACGATGATCATGAACACGGCCGCGTTGACGATCTTCCACCCGGTGTCCGTGAACGGCATGACGCACCCGACCAGGATCATCCCGGCCATCAGGACGCCGTAGGCCACGTTGCGGGCGCGGTG
>CAINDZ010000162.1 GCA_903847545.1 uncultured bacterium
AACGTGGTCGTCGACATGGAGCGGGTCAGCTGGGTCAACAGCACCGGCCTGGGCATCCTGATCTCGGGTTACACGACGTTGAAGAAGAGCGGCGGGGAGCTGAAACTGCTGAAGGTCTCCGACCGTATCGAGAATATCTTCGTGGTCTCGAAACTCTACACGGTCTTCGCCTCGTTCCAGGACGAGGACGAGGCCGTCCGGAGCTTCTCGTGACGAGCAGGGCGGGAGGTGCGGCATGAGCGCGCGTGTCGAGTTGCGGCTGCCCAGTCGCATGGAATACCTCGGCGTGCCGGACGTGGTGCTGCTCGAGATCGGCGGCGAGCGCGGGTTCAGCCGCCGCGGCCTCGAGGAGCTGGGTACGGCCATCATCGAGGCCTGCACCAACGCCATGGAGCACGGCAACCACCTGGCCGCCGACCTGTCCATCGAGATCTGGTTCGACCTGTCGGACGACCGCATCACGGTCACGGTCCTGGACCAGGGGCCCGGCTTCGACCACGTGGCCTGGACGCCCAGCGAGGACCTGATGCGCCAGCGCGGGCGGGGCATCCTCATCATGCGCGAGTTCACCGACGAGCTGGAGTTCGGCCGCTACGCCGACGGCCGTTTCCTCATCCGCCTGGTCAAGCTGCTCGGCCCCGAAGCCGACCCCGAGTGACCCGGTGCCCGTGTTCCTGGGCATCGACCACGGCACGCGCCGCGTCGGGATCGCCGTCAGCGATCCCGACGCGGCGTTTGCGTTCGCCCTGGAAACCCATGTCGAGGGCCGCGACGGCTCGGTGCTCGAGCGCCTGGCGCGGCTGGTGGCCGAGCGCGAGGCGGTCGCGGTGATCGTCGGCCTGCCGCTGACCGCCGACGGCAGCGAGGGCGAGTCCGCCGTGCGGGCGCGCCGCTTCGCCGAGCGCCTGCGCAGCGCGCTGCCCGTGCCCGTCGAGATGTGGGACGAGCGCTACACCAGCCAGGAAGCCGACCGCGTGCGCCCGGCGCGCCACGGCCGCGCGCGCGAGGACCGGGCGACCGGCGAGCGCGACGCCATCGCCGCCGAGCTCATCCTGCAGGGCTGGCTGGACCGGCGCCGGGCCGAGGCGGCCAGGCAGGCCGCCGACGACCGGGAGGGCGACCGTTGAGGCGCGCGCTGGTGGTCGCCGGCTGCCTGCTGCTGCTGCTGTCGGCGGCGCTGGGCTGGTCGTGGCAGCAGTGGAACCAGCGCTGGCCGGTGGGGCCGCGCTACGTGTCGCAGCGCGTGCGCGTCCACTCGGGCATGTCGATGGCCGCCCTGGCCGACACGCTCGCAGAGCGCGGGCTGCTGCGGCACCCCTCGGTCCTGGTGGTGGGGGCGCGGGTGACGGGCCAGAGCGGGCGCCTGCAGGTCGGCCTGTTCCACGTGGCGCCCGGGCTGCCGGTGCGCGACCTGGTCGCGCTGTTCACCCGGCCGGGCATCCCGCCGGTGCGCGTGACGATTCCCGAGGGGCTCGACGCGGGGCAGACCGCGCGCCTGCTCGGCGGCGCGCTGGGGCTGGACCAGGTGGCGTTCCTGGACGCCGCCAACCGCGCCGTGGGGGAGCAGTGGCGCCGGCGCAACGACCGCGCCGGGCTGGCGGCGCTGGCGCGACTGGACAGCGTGCTGGTCTTCGAGGCCGTGCGGGCCGGTCGCCCGCAGCCGCGGTGCGAGGGCTACCTGGCGCCGGACACCTACTTCTTCGACGAGGACACCGACCCCGCAGTGGCGGCCGGGCGGCTGGTCGAGGCCCAGTTCGCGCGGCTGGACCAGGTGCTGGCCGGCCCGCGGTCGCCCGCGGCGGCGCGCCTGTCGGCCCACCAGCTGCTGACCCTGGCCTCGATCATCGAGGCCGAGACCAGCCGCCCGGACGAGCGGGCCCGCGTCTCGGCGGTGTACCTGAACCGGCTGCGGCTGGGCTGGAACCTGGCGGCCGATCCCACGGTTGCCCATGCCTTGCGGAAGAAGGGACAGCGGCTGCTGTTCCGCGACCTCGAGTGCGACTCGGCCTGGAACACGTACCGCGTCACGGGCCTGCCGCCGGGGCCCATCGGCAGCCCGGGCCTGGCCTCGCTGGAGGCCGCCGCGCGGCCGGACGCCGCCTGCCGGGCCATGTTCTTCGTGGCCGACGGCCTTGGCGGGCACGTGTTCAGCCTGACCGCGGCCGAACACGAGGCCGCCGTCCAGCGCTACCACGCGCGGCGTGATCGCCCCGGCGTGGCGCGTCGCTGAGCGTCGGCGCCCTTGTGAAGCCCATTTGACGGTGCGCGGTGGCGCGCGCTATCTTGCCCGTGGCCTTGGCCACTCGTGGCGATGCGACCGTCGTCGACGCGACAGGCAGCCGCTGAAAGGAACGAAGATGGACATCCTGCGCAGGTTCTGGTTGCTGTGGGCGGCGCTGGCCGCGATCGCGCTGGGCTTCGTGCTGCTGTACTTCCGCAGCCTGTCCTTCGGGCCGATCCTGCTGGTGGGGGGCTACTGTGTCCTGCTGCCGTTCTTCCTGTGGCGGTCCTTCCGCAAGAACGTGGGCGAATAGTTCAGCTGGTTAGAACGCCTGCTTTACACGCAGGAAGTCACAGGTTCGAATCCTGTTTCGCCCACCACGCCTCCCGATCCGGACTTTTTCGCACTTGTTTTTGGGTTCCTTTTTTCGGGTCCGGCGTCCGCCCCGTCCCCGGGAGGGGCACCCGCGGACGGACCTGACATTACTGTATCTTTAAATTCCACAATATGTTGCGCGCTGGAAAGTTGCCGCACAGGGCCCCAAATATTTCCGGTATTTGGTCAATTTTCCATAGTAGAGCGGAAAATAAACGCTTGCGCGGTTTTGGCGGGAATGGTAAGCTCATCCGGTCAAGTGATGGACACGCAAGTGGGAAGGAGAGTTCAACGCAGTTGTCAATGTGTGCGCCTGGGCTAGCCACCCTCGCAGGAACTTGCCTTATTTGGAGGTGTCCTAATGGTTCTTAGGAAACTCACGGGAGTCTTCTCGATCGCTCTGGTCATCGGCGCGGCGACTGTTGCCATGGCCGGTGTGCCGGATCTGCAGCTCTCGACCGCGAGCACCGCGGCCGGTGCGGGCGTGACTCCGGTCATGTACAACCTGCCGAACGGTCTGGGCTCGACCTTTGCCCAGGCTCGCTCGACCAGCGGTGTCGTGAACGCGACGATCACCCTGACCGTCCTCGATGGCGGCGGTGTCCCTGTGGCGAACTTCTCGGCCGCTGACATGTGGCTGCAGAAGGAAGTCTCTGCTGGTACCGGCAACTTCATTGCCTGCACCGGCGGCACGACGGCTGACCTGAACACCAACAACTCGGGCGTGACCACCTGGGCCGCTCCCCTGCGTGCTGGTGGCTGGTCGACGTCCAAGACCCTGGTCGTCATCAACGGTTCGGCCCTGACCAGCAACACCGGCCTGGTTCTGCGCCACAACAGCGCGGACATCAACGGTGACGGCACGGCCAACCTGTCGGACATCCCGCTGTTCGCCGGCGATTTCTCCGGCGGCACGAACGCCTTCCGTTCGGACCTCCAGTTCGATGGATTCGTCAATCTGAGCGACATCCCTCGTCTGGCCTCGGGCGTTGGCGCGGTTTGCCCGTAGTCGATTGTTAGCAACAGCACCGCTGTTCGGATTGGTGCAGTGACAATTCCGGCCTCGGCCGGAGAAGAAGAACTGGACCCGATGGCCCTGCTGATGCAGGCGGCAGGGCCATGTGTTAAGATCGCCCGCTGATTTTGATGCACAGCGGTCTGCGTGACAAACTCCTGCGTTTGAGGAGACAACCACAATGAAGAAGTTGGTAGCTCTGCTGATCGTTAGCCTGATGGCTACGTCCGCGTTCGC
>CAINDZ010000163.1 GCA_903847545.1 uncultured bacterium
CGGCCCCGCGCACGGCGGCGGCGGCCTGCTCGCAGGCGGCCTGCGCGGTCGTGGCGCGGGCGCGCAGCGCGGCGGTGTCTGCGCCGGACTGGGGCAGGCCGCGCAGCGCCGCCAGGTTGATCAGCACGTTGTAGTAGGCGCCCTCGGCGCCGGCCATCAGCGTCAGCCCGGCCACGCCGGCGTCGCTGAGGCTGTTCTCGTTGCCGTTTGCTGCCACCTCGGCCGCCAGGGCCAGGGCGGCGGGCACGCGCTCGAGCACCGACAGGGGCACCAGCGTGGCGCGCAGCGTGGCCGCGGCCACGGCGGCGTCGCGGGTGGCGGCCTCGTCGGGCGTGCTCTTCGGCAGCCCGAAGGCGGCCATCACCGCGTTGAAGGCGGCGGTGTCGTCGTCGATCGCGGCCAGGAAGAAGTCCTTCAGCGCCTGGGCCTCCTCGGCCAGGTCCTTCATCCGCTCCCAGGCGGCGGCGTACTTCTTCTTGCCGACGGTCAGGTTCGCGACCATCGCGCTGAGCGCGGCGCCCTGCGCGGCGCAGAGCGCGGCCACCGAGCCGCCGCCGGGGGCGGGCGAGTCGGTCGACAGCTCGTCGACGAAGGCGCGGTTCGTCAGCGACACCAGCGGTCCGTCGACCAGGCCGGCCTGGTACTCGATGACCTTCTCGGCGGGGTCGAAGGGCCCCAGCTCGCGCAGGCCCAGGCTCTGGATGGCCGTCTCGACCAGGTGGCGGCGCGGCACGCCCGCCGACTGCCCCGCGCGCCGCAGGTAGTAGCGGCCGGCGGCCAGCAGGTCGCCCTCGGGCACCAGGCCGACCAGCTCCGAGCCGGTGGCGCGGGCGCCGCGGTCGGCGGCCGACGCGGCGCAGGCCTCGAAGGCCTGGTGCGGCTTGGTGACGTCCGTGTTGACGAGGTTGATCGAGACCTGCGCGCGGTCGTAGCCGGGGATGAACCAGCCGACGGCCTTGCAGGCGGGCAGGCGGTACGGCCCGGGCTCGAGCACCGACTGGCCGGCGGCGTCCTTGACGATGTTGCCGTCGGCGTCGCGCTTCGCGCGGCCGGCCTCCTTGATGTCCAGGGCCACCTGAGAGGCCAGCGCCTTGTCGCGCGTGTTCAGGTTGACGTTGTAGGCCACCAGGAAGCCGCGCGCCGAGACGTTCGTGGCGCCGGTGCGCGCGCTGCGCTCGTTCCACTCGTTGGGCCCGAAGTCGGGCTCCCACTCGGCGGTGCCCAGCTTGCGGGGCAGGGCCTCGTACTCGCCCTTGCGCACGTCGGCCAGGTTGCGACGCCCGGGGCGCGACGCGGCGGCTTCGTAAAGGTAGACGGGAATCTTCAGCTCGTCGCCGATGCGACGGCCCACCTGGCGCGCCAGCTCGGCGCACTCCTCCATCGTGACGCCGCGCACGGGCACGAAGGGGCAGACGTCGGTGGCGCCGTGGCGGGGGTGGGCGCCGGCGTGGCGGCTCATGTCGATCAGCTCGGCGGCGCGGCGCACGACGCGGAACGCCGCCTCGGCCACGGCCTCGGGCGGGCCGATGAACGTGATCACGGTGCGGTTGGTGTCGGCGCCCGGGTCGACGTCCAGCAGGCGCGCGCCCTCGACCTCGCCGATGACGGCGGTGACGGCGTCGATGATGCCGCGGTCGCGGCCCTCGCTGATGTTGGGGACGCACTCGACCAGCTTCTGCATGCGCTTTGACCTCGCGAAAGGGAGGGGAAGGCCGGCGCCGCCGGCGCGCTGCGGCCACGATATACCGCTGCGCGGGTGATTTCCAGCCTCGGGTGGCCGGCGACGGAACTTGCCTTGCGCGGGCGGGTTACGCGCGGGCCGGGCCCTGCCGGCGGCGGCGCCCGATTCGGCGATTGCGCCGCCGTTGCGGAAAGGCTACCTTGCGTGGCAAGAATGGAGGCGGTCGCCGGCGGCATGACGGCGGGACCTCCTTCACTCGCCCAGCCTGCCGGAGATGCCTCCGGCCCTACGAGAACGAGGTGACAGGCCATGTATCAGCACAGTCCGCTGGATCGCGTCGCTGTATTCATCGACGGTGAGAACATCCACTACAGCGCCAAGCACATGAACATGCGGATGGACTACCTGAAGCTGTGCCGCCGTCTCGCCGGCGACCGTCGCCTGGTGCGCTCGTACTTCTACACCGCGATCAGCAACCAGTCCGAGGGCAAGATCGACTTCATCAACTTCCTGAAGCTGAACGGCTTCACGGTGGTGACGAAGGAGGTCCGCAACTTCAGCGAGATGGACACCAGCACCCGCAGCGTGCGCAGCAGCCTGGACATGGAGATGGCGATCGACGTCCTGGACATGTCCGAGCACCTCGACAGCATCGTCCTGTGCACGGGCGACGGCGACTTCCAGCCGCTGGTGGCGGCCCTGGCGCGCCGCGGCAAGCATGTCGAGGTGTGCGGCCTGCGCGAGATGACGAGCACGGACCTGATCGCGGCGGCCGACGAGTACGTCGACCTGGCCGTGCTGAAGGACGAGCTCGTCCTGGCGGGGGCGCCGCCGCTGCCGCGCGAGATCAAGAACGAGCTGCCCGCGAACGACCAGGACGACTTCAACACGTTCAAGGTGCAGGACACGAGCTTCGACTTCTAGGGCGGTCCCCGCGGGACCGTGCGATCACGCTGCCGGTGGCCCTGCCGCCGGCAGCGCCTTTTCCACCAGGTCGCGGTACGCCGCCTGCAGGCGGCGCGTGACCGGTCCCGGGCGGCCGTCGGCCACCGGGTGGCCGTCCACCTGCACGACGGGCAGCACCTCGCGCACGCTGCTGGCGGTGAAGGCCTCGTCGGCGGCGCGCAGGTCCGCCAGCTCCAGGCGTCGCGAGGCGCAGGGCAGGCCGAGGCCCGCGGCCAGGCCCAGGATGCGCTCGCGCGTGCGCCCGGCCAGCAGGTGGTCCTCGCCGGCCGGCGTCACCAGCACGCCCCCGGCCACCAGGAACAGGTTGCTGACGGCGCCCTCGAGCAGGCGGCCGTCGTCGCCCGCCAGGATGGCCTCGCGGCAGCCGCGCGCCGCGGCCTCGCGCTGCGCCAGCACCGCCGGCAGTCCGTTGAGGGTCTTCAGGTGGGCCAGCCCGCCGCGGGCCGAGCCCGGCGCCAGCACGCAGGCGGCGATGCCGTCGCGCGCCCACGCGGCCAGCTCGGCCGGCACCGGGGAGAGCGCCAGCAGGACCGTGGGGGCCAGGCGCCCGAGGTCGCGCAGGGGCAGGGGGTCGTCCGGGTCGCCGCCGCGGCTGATGGTGATGCGCAGGCGGCCGTCGCCCTCCCGCAGCCCGTTCAGCGTGACCAGCCGGTCGATGTCCGCGGCGAACGCCGCGTCGTCCAGCGGCACCGGCAGCGCCAGCGCGGCCGCATGGCGGCGCAGGCGCTCAAGGTGGGCCGCCAGGTCGAGGGCCCGGCCCCGGTACAGGCGCAGCGTCGTGTAGACGCCGTCTCCGTACATGAAGCCGCCGTCGAAGGCCGACACGCGCGCCTGCGTGGCCGGCATGAACTCGCCGTTGAGAAAAACCTGCATCGCGTGCTCCTGTCCCGCGTTCCCGCCCGCGCGCCGCCCCAAGGATCCCACACGTGGCCGCGCGCCGCAACGTCCGGCCCGCATGCGCGGGCGCCGTCGCCGGTGGGGTCGGCGACGGCGCTCGTCTGCTCTGACTCGTGAGGCGGGATCAGGCCTCGGCCAGCGCCCGGTGGGGGACCTCGCCCAGCGCATGCCGCGCCGTCATCAGGCGCCCCAGCGTCTGGCGCACCGGCGTGTCGTCGGGCTGCGACGCGAGCAGGGCCTCGGCCGCGCCGCAGGCGGCGTCCAGATGCGCGCGGCTGGCGGTCGCGTGCAGGTCGAAGAGGCGGCGGCGCACCGCGGCGTTCTCGTTCAGCGACAGGAACGTGCGGCAGCGGCCGACGGCGGTGGCGATGTCGCCGCACGACTCGTCCACGTCGCACAGGTTCATCAGCGCGTTGGCGTGGTCCGGGCGCAGGCGCAGGGCCTTTTCCAGGTGGCGGCGCGCGCCGTCGGGGTTGCCGCGCAGGTAGTGCGACACGCCCAGGTTGTTGTGCAGGTCGGGATCGTTCGGCGACAGCGCCAGGGCGGCGGCGAAGTCGGCGCCGGCATCGGCGTGGCGCTCGAGGCGGCTGCGCATCACCCCGCGGTTGTACAGGACATGCGGGTTGCCCGGCAGCAGGGCCACCACGCGGTCGAAGCAGGCCTCGGCCCGCGTCCACTCACCCAGCGAGGCCCACAGGGCGCCCAGGTTGTTGTGCCCCTCGGGGCGATCCGGGAAGGCGGCGATGACCGACTCGTAATGGCCCAGGGCGGCGCGCAGGTCGCCGGCCTCCAACGCCGACGTGCCCGCGTTCACCATGTCCGCGAGCCGGGCTTCCCCGGTGGCGACCTCGGCGGTGGATCGATGCGAAGCGTTCATGGGTCCTCTCCAGGTGGACGTGAAACTGCCGACGCGCGGCAGGGAGATCCTGTCGGGGACCGTTCCGCAACCTTCGTGCCCGGGGGGGCGGGTGCCGGTCAGGTCGCCGGCGATCGCAACATGTTGGACGGGAAAAGGTTGCCTCGCGGGGCGACGAGGGCGGGGGCGGGGCGGCCCCGGGGCGCTGGCCGAAAATCATCCCCGTCGGGCGGGGGATCGACCAGCCCGAAAGCCCAAGATTGACACCCCATTTCGGTCTGTTATTTTGGGAACAGTTGCGCCCGCACAGGTTGCACTACCGGCTTTTGCGACACCGTCTTCTGCCCGGAGAGTCGTATGTTCGCTTCGTTCATGCCCGTGCTGCTGGTACTGGCCGTGGCCTCGGCGTTCGCGGCCCTGTTCCTCGGCCTCAGCTACTGGCTGGGGCCCCGCCGGCCCTCGGCGCTCAAGGACTCCACGTACGAGTGCGGCGTCCCGCCCCGCGGCACGACCCACATCCGGTTCTTCGTCCGGTTCTTCCTGGTGGCGATCTTCTTCCTGCTCTTCGACCTCGAGGCCGTCTTCCTCTACCCCTGGGTGATCCAGTTCAAGGGGATGGTGGCGAACGGGCAGGGCCTGTTCGCCCTGGGCGAGATGGGGGCCTTCGTGCTCGTGCTCGCGGTCGGGTTCGTTTACATCTGGCGCAAAGGCGGCCTGGAATGGCAGTAGATCTCGAGAATCCCAGCAACTACCTGACCACCCGGCTGCGGCAGGCGGTCAACTGGGGTCGCAAGTACAGCCTGTGGCCGCTGCCCTTCGGCGTGGCCTGCTGCGCGATCGAGTTCATGAGCACGGTGTCGTCGTACAACGACATCAGCCGCTTCGGGGCCGAGCTGGTGCGCTTCTCGCCGCGCCAGAGCGACCTGATGATCATCGCCGGCACCATCAGCTACAAGCAGGCGCCGATCCTCAAGACCATCTACGAGCAGATGGCCGAGCCGCGCTGGGTGATCGCCATGGGCGCCTGCGCCTCGAGCGGCGGCTTCTACAACAACTACAGCACCCTGCAGGGCGCCGACCGCGTGATCCCCGTGGACATGTACGTGGCCGGCTGCCCGCCCACCCCGGAGAACCTGCTGTTCGCCCTCACGCAGATCCAGGAACGGGTCGAGCGCGAGGGCCTGGTGCCGGCGGCCGTGCGTCACGCCGGCCGGATCCCGGCCTGAGGACCAGGCACACTTCAGCGGCGCGCGCGGCCGGGCGGTCGCGCGGCGGGAACGGATGAGCATGAGCCAGAAGCTGGTCGACAGGCTGCGCGGGGAGTTCGGGGACGCGATCCTCGCCGCGGGCTCGCACCGCGGCGACGAGACGGTCACGGTGACGCGCGAGCGCCTGCTGGACGTCCTGGGCCACCTGCGCGACGTCGAGGGCTGCGAGCAGCTGTCGAACATCGCCGGCGTCGACTACCCGCAGCGCGCCGAGCGCTTCGAGGTCAACTACCTGCTGCGCTCGCTGTCGAACAACCACCGCCTGCGGGTGAAGGTCGACGTGGCCGAGGACCAGCCGGTGCCGACCGCCACGAAGCTGTGGCGCAGCGCCGACTGGCACGAGCGCGAGGTCTACGACCTGTTCGGCGTGCCGTTCGCCGGCCACCCCGACCTGCGGCGCATCCTGTGCCACCACGAGTTCGAGGGCCACGCGCTGCGCAAGGACTACCCGATCGAGCAGGGGCAGGAGTGCTCGCGGCCCGAGCACCTGTTCGCGGACGAGGACATCGTGCGAGCGGCCAGGCGCGCCTCGGCGCTGGTCGCGGGTCCGGACGCCACGCACGACGAGGTGCACCCGAGCGACCTCCTGACGGTGAACATCGGCCCCTCGCACCCGGCCATGCACGGCGCGCTGCGCGCCGAGATGCTGCTGGACGGCGAGACCATCCTCGAGGCGCGCACCGAGATCGGCTACATCCACCGCTGCTTCGAGAAGGAGGCGGAGGACCACACCTGGGCGCAGGTGATGCCGTACACCGACCGCCTGAACTACTGCTC
>CAINDZ010000164.1 GCA_903847545.1 uncultured bacterium
CCCGTTGTGCGCGGGACTGCCGGCGCGCCTGGCGGCGCCGCACTCCCGGTGGAACGACGTGCCGGCCGCCGACTTCGCCGCCGCGGGGCTGCAGGTGCTGGTGGTCGACGACGACGGCGGCGTGCACCTGGCGGCCACGCCCGACGGCCGCCGCGTGTTCATGCAGGGCCACCCCGAGTACGACCCGGTGTCGCTGCTGAAGGAGCACAAGCGCGAGGTGCTGCGCTTCGCGGCCGGCGCGCGCGCGGACTGCCCGGCGCCGCCGCACGCGTGCCTGGACGCGGCTGGCGAGCGGCGGCTGGCGATGCATGCGGCCGCGGTGGCGCAGGCCGTGCGCACGGGCGCCGCGGCGCCGCCCTATCCCGAGGACGAGCTGGTCCCGCACCTGGCCGACACGTGGCGCGCGCCGACCGAGCGGCTGTTCGCAGCCTGGCTGGCTCGGCTGGAGGATGAGGCGGGCGCGTGAGCGGCGGGGCGCGGCCTAGGCGGGCGTCGGGCAGTTGACGGCGGGCGCGTCCGCATCGGCGTCCGCGTCGGCACGCGGCAGCCACTTGTCCAGGGCCTCGGACAGCGCGCGCCGCGAGACCGGCTTGGAGATGTAGTCGTCCATGCCCGCGGCCAGGCACTTCTCGCGGTCGCCCTGGATGGCGTTGGCCGTCATCGCGATGATGGGCACCGCGTGGTCGAGCACCTTCGAGCGCGCACTGCGCACCGCCGCCGTGGCCTCGTAGCCGTCCATCTCGGGCATCTGGCAATCCATCAGCACCACGTCGTAGGGGCGCTCCGACATGGCCGCCAGCGCCTCGCGGCCGTTGGCCGCGACGTCCGCCACCAGGCCCAGGCGCTTGAGCATGCCCAGCGCGACGACCTGGTTGGTCTCGTTGTCCTCGACCAGCAGGATGCGCTTGCGCCGGTCGGCGAACATCTGCGCCGACTCGGCCTTGGCCGCCGGCGCGGAAATCGTCGCGGCCTCGACGGCTGCACCCGACAGCGCCACCTGCATCGCCACCCGGAGTTCGGCCGCGCGCATCGGCTTGGCGACGCGCGGCGGGTCGCCGATCGCCTGCAGGCGCGCGGTGTCCAGGCGCGCGCCGAGCGGCGCCAGCATCACCAGCGGTGTTGTTCCCAGGCGCGCGTCGGCGCGGATCATCGAGGCCAGTTCGTAGCCGTCCAGGCCGGGCATCTCGACGTCGCAGAGCACGGCGCGGAAGGGCGTGCCCGCGTCGGCCGCGTCGCGCATGGCCGCCAGGGCCGCGTCGCCGCCCCCGGCCTCGGCCGGGCGCAGGCCCCAGGTCGCCAGCCGCGTGACCAGGATGGCGCGCGACGTGGCGTTGTCGTCGACCACCAGGACCGGCGCGCCCGCGGCGCCGGCCAGCGGTGCCGGTGCCTCGGCCACGGCGCCCGCCTGCTGCTCGAGCCGCACCGTGAACCAGAACTCGGAGCCCTTGCCCGGCTCGCTGGTGACGCCCGCCGTGCCGCCCATCAGTTCGGCCAGCTGCTTCGAGATGGCCAGGCCCAGCCCAGTGCCGCCGTACTTGCGCGTGGTCGAGGCGTCGACCTGCGAAAAGGAACCGAAGAGCTTGCCGATCTTGTCCTTCGGGATGCCGATGCCGGTGTCGCGCACCGTGAAGCGCAGCATGGCGCTGTCGGCCTCGCTGCGGCCGGGCATCAGGGCCACCCGCACCGCCACCTCGCCGTGGTGCGTGAACTTGAGCGCGTTGCCGGCCAGGTTGGTCACGATCTGCCGCAGGCGGCCCGGGTCGCCGCGCAGCAGCGTCGGCACGTCGGGCTCGACGGCGCAGGTCAACTCGAGGCCCTGCTCGTGCGCGCGGAACGCCATGGCCGCGACGAAGTCGTCGAGCAGGTCCTGCAGGTTGAAGTCGATGCAGTCCAGCTCCAGCTTGCGCGCCTCGATCTTCGAGAAGTCCAGGATGTCGTTGATCAGGGCCAGCAGCGTCTCGCCGCTCGTGCGCACGATCTCGGCGCAGCGCCGCTGGTCGTCCGTCAGTTCGGTGTCGAGCAGCAGGCCGGTCATGCCGATCACGCCGTTCATGGGCGTGCGGATCTCGTGCGACATGTTCGCCAGGAACTCGCTCTTGGCGATGCTGGCCATCTCGGCATCCATCGCCATGGCGTTGGCGCGCCCGGTGGCGGCCTCGAGCTGCTCGACCGTGTCGCGCAGCTCGAACTCGGCGCGCATGCGCCCCGTGATGTCCGTGTCGCTGCCGCGGTAGCCCTTCAGCGTCCCGTCGTCGCCCAGGACCGGGATGCCGTTGGTGTTGACCCAGATGATCGACCCGTCGCGCGTCTGGACCTGGTTGGGCAGGTCCTGGAAAGACTGCCGCGTCGCGAAGGCGGCCAGGGCGGCGGCCTTGAACTCGTCGCGACCGTCCTGCGGGTGCAGGTCGTAGAAGTGGAGCCTGCCGACGAGTTCCGCCGGCGCGAAGCCGTACACCGACGATGCCACGTCGCTGGCGTAGGTGAACAGGCCCTGGGCGTCCACTTCCCAGGCGACGGTCCGGCTCTGCTCGGCCAGCTGGCCGTAGCGCTGTTCGCTCTCGTGCAGGTTGGCCGTGCGCTCGCCGACCAGGCGTTCCAGCTGGGCCCGCCGGCGCAGTGTCATGCCGAGCACGTGCGCGGCGATGACGGTCAGGAACAGCCCCGTCGCCACCGTGGTCACCCAGGCGCGCGGCGGGTGCAGCCGCAGGAAGCCCTCGTTGGCGCGCGTCGTCACCGCGAAGACCTTGCCGAAGGCGAGGATGGGGCGCACGCAGGTGAGGCCCGCCTCGGACCAGTCGGTCTCGTCGCCGGTGGCGGCCAGGGCGACCGGGGGGCCGTCGCCCCGCAGCAGCTCCAGGTCCATGTGCGTCGAGTTGTCCTTCGCCGTGCCCTGCAGCAGGCGGTCGAAGCGGAGCGCCGCCAGGGCGAAGCCGCGCAGGTGGCGGTGCTGCTCGCTGTCGTACACGGGATCAAGCACCAGCATGCCCGGGCCGTTGCCGACGCTCTGGATCAACGTGACGGGATCCGTGCCCGTGGCCAGGCCGCTGGCTGCCGCCGACTCGATGGCGGCGCGACGCGCCGGTTCGGAGCCGAGGTCGAACCCCAGCGCCGCCGCATTGCCCTGCAGGGGCATCGTTCGCAGGACCGGGTAGTAGACTTCGCGGGCCGCGACCGGCTGCGGCCGGCCCTGCGCGTCCCATTGCCAGATCGTGTAGTCGCCGTACATGGCGGCGCCGGCTTCGGCCTCGAAGTCGCCGCGGTCGTCCGCATGCACCGCCGGCACCCACTCCCACGCCTGCGCCACCGGGTTCCGGGCCAGGTGCTCCGCATAGCACTGATAGGCTGCGGGGTCGATCCGCTCGGATTCCTCGAGGAATCGCGCCAGGCCCTCCAGCTCGAACCCGGCCAGGTTGCGCAGCGTGCCGGCGACGGCGGCCGACTGGCTCTCGGCCAGCTGGGCGAACGACTCCGAAAGGTCGCGGCGCTCGCCGAGGTGCGACGTCCACGCCGTGTACAGCGTGACGGCCACTCCCGTGGCGAGCACGAGGCCCGGCTCGATGTGGCCGGCCCACGAGGCATTGGGTCCGGCCCAGCGCCGACGGCGTTCCAGGAGCACGGCGCCGCTTGCGATGATGCCGGCCAGCGCCAGCGTCAGCAGCGCGGGGGGCAGCCCGGCCCGCATGAGGTCGCGCTTCCACGTCCGCGCATCGAGATCCATGCCCAGCACGGCCAGGACCTTCCCGTTCGCGGGATCGATGATCGGCTCGAGGCCCGACACCCACGTGCCCCACTCGTCGGGCAGCGGTCCCTCGGCGAACGGCTCGGCATCGTCGAAGATCGCGATCAGCGCCGGCGTCGCATCGTCGTAGGCCTCGCCCGGCTCGGCGGACGGCTCGGCGGGATTGATGCCGAAGCCGCCCTGCGTGTCGACGAGGAAGCACACGGTGCCGTCGGGCTTGCGGCCCATCAGGTAGAGATAGTGGCACTTGGGATCGACCTGCGTGGCGGCCGCCAGCTGGTCGCGCAGCCTGCGGTAGCGGGGACTCTCCAGATCGGCGGGCGTTCCCGTGAGCGCGGCCACGTCGACCGGGTCGACGGCCTCGGTCACCAGGCGCGTGCCGCGCAGCAGCGCCTCGCGCATGTGCCGGTCGGCGGTCCGCATGGTGCGCCAGGTCAGCAGGCAGCCGAAGGCCATGACGGCCAGCACGGCTGCACACGCGATCCTGTGGCGACGACCAGGCATCGGGGCGACCACCTCGAAGGATGGAGGGACTCCCGGAACGGGAATTTGTCTCAAAAGAGTATCGACAGGGCGCGAGGCCACTTGAAGGGAGATGGCGGTAAGGGGGGTGGCGGGGCGCGACGGAGGCTAATGTGTTGTGGGAAAATACTTTGAATCACCCAAGCGCGGGCCGGGATTTGCCCGACGGCGCACGGGGGCGGCTACGGCGCCCCGGCGTCGAATTCCCACACCGGCCACCCGCCGCCGACGATGGCGCCGTCCAGCGCGGGCGACGGCGTCAGGTACCACGCCACCAGGCCCTGGCCCGGCCGCACCGGCAGCAGCACCAGGCGCACGCGGCCGATGGGTTCGGGGTTCAGCGGCGCGGTGCGGTACACCCACTCGCGCGCCATGCGTCGCCACTGCGGGTCGTTCCCCGCCATCGCGAACAGGTCGAGCGGCACCAGGGTGGGATGGCCCATGACCAGGTTGACGCCACGCTCGCGCAGGTAGGCCAGCGAGGCGTGGCGCTGGTGGCCGGGCCGGCGGTATGACGCGTCGGCGCGCAGGCCGTGCTGCGCGACGAACGCGTCGTTCAGGCCCAGTTGGTCGACGGTGCGCAGCCCGCTGTACCAGGGGATGGCGCCCACGGCGTCGAGCGCGATGAGCGGGTCGGCCGCGGAGAGTTCGCGGCGCAGCGCCGTGCCGATCACGCTCCAGTCGCCGTCGGGGTAGACCTCGTAGAAGTTCGCCAGCGCGGGGATGCTGTCGAGGGCCTGATCGTCGGTCTGCCCGCGGAACGTGCGCGCATGGTGCGTCGAGGCCGCGGCCAGCGCGCCGAGCATCACG
>CAINDZ010000165.1 GCA_903847545.1 uncultured bacterium
AATCGTCGTTGGCGACCCCCGCCGGGTCGCAGAAGTAGCCATCGGCCCGCGCGGACCCGGTCCCGGCCCCCGCCCCGAGGGCTCCGGCCAGGAAAATCGCGGCCCGGACCAGCCCGGCACGCTTGTTGCCCTGTCTCGGACGAAACACGACCAAACCTCCCGATTTCGCGGCCGATCGCCTGCCCGGGCGACCCAAACGACACAACGGCGGGCATTTCGCGACGGATCGCGATCGACGCCCTGATCATAGCACGGCGGACCGGTGCGCGGGCAGGTCCTTTACGGGCGAAAACGCCTTGGAGACAGCCAGAAACACCTTGCCGGGCCGGGGGCTTGGCGTGCATTTTGGGCTGAATTCGGAACACGGCCGACCCAGGCCGGCCGCGTGGAGGATGGATCCTGAATTTCCGCTTTCAAAAACCGCGTTTGCGCCTGCGGTTCGACCGCCCTGCCCCGCACAGGCTGCACCCGAGCGTCGGCGCCACCATCATCGGCGGCGCCGCGGCGACGCTGTGGGCCCTCAGTGGGCAGTCGCCCCACGGCGACGTGGTCACCGCCGGCTACGACCTGTCGCAGGTCGTCGAGAAGACGGTCGAGAAGACGCTCGACACGACCATCGACCTGCCCCCGATGCCCGACGTGAACCTCGACCCCGCGAACCTGACGGGGTCGTACGCGCGGCAGGCCTCGTACTCGCCGGGCTCGTACAACCCTTCGGCCAACGCGCTGACGCCCGCGGGCGACAACCCGTCGCTGCTGCGCATCGGCCGGGGCCAGAGCTTCTACGACGCGCTGGCCGCGCGCGGGGCGAACCACGACGACATCCTCGAACTGGTCCGCGTCTGCAAGCCGTTCCGCAACCTGCGCGCGGTGCGCAACGGCGAGGTCTTCCGCATCCAGATCGGGCCGGGCGGCCGGCTGCAGTCGCTGGGCTTCGACCTGGACGAGGAGAGCTACGTCACCTGGGTGCGCGAGGGCAACACCTACGAGCGCGAGGACGGCACCTACCCCGTCGAGCACCGCTACCGGGGCGTCAGCGGCATCGTGCGCGGCTCGCTCATCGCCAGCCTCGACCGCGTCGAGGCGCCGACGACCCTGGCGCCGAAGCTGGCCGACATCCTGGGCTGGGACATCGACTTCCGCCGCGACCTGCGCGAGGGCGACTCGTTCCGGATCCTCTACGAGGAGATCTGGCGCGAGGGGCGGCTGGTGCGCTCGGGCGCCATCCAGGCCGTCGAGTTCACGAGCAAGGGCAAGACGAGCCGCGCCTACCTGTTCGATGACGGACACGGCGACGCCGGCTACTTCGACCAGAACGGCGCCAGCCTGCAGAAGGCGCTGCTGCGCGCGCCGCTGCAGTACTCGCGCATCAGCAGCGACTTCTCGTACCACCGCTTCCACCCGGTGCTCAACCAGATGATGCCGCACCTGGGCATCGACTACGCGGCGCCGCTGGGCACGCCGGTCAAGGCCGCGGGTGACGGCGTCGTGGTCGAGGCGTCGGCCAAGGGCGGCAACGGGCGCTACGTCCACATCCGCCACGCGAACAAGGAATTCGAGACGTACTACCTGCACCTGTCGAAGTTCGGCAAGGGCATCCGCCCGGGCACGCGCGTGGCGCAGGGCGACATCATCGGCTATGTGGGCGCCACGGGCTACGCCACGGGGCCGCACCTGGACTACCGCATCAAGCAGAACGGCAAGTTCGTCAACCCGCGCACGCTGAAGGCGCCCTCGGTGGCCCCGCTGGCCGGCGAGCGCCGCCTGCGGTACCGCGACCACGCCGAGCAGCTGGCGCTGACGCTCAGGACGCTGCCGACGATGCAGTCGGTGGAGGTGCCGACGCTGTACGCGGGCACGCCGCCGGCGAGCATGAACGGCGCCTACGCGGCGGCCGAACTGCCGGAAGTCGTGCGGGCGGTCGACTGAGCGCCGGCACGGCCGACGGGGAACGAAGAAGCGCGCCCGACCCGGGCGCGCTTCGCTTTTCCGGACGGGCTGCGAAGCGCCGGCTACGGCTGCGCCACCAGGGTCGCCAGGTTGCGCACGCTCACCAGCACCGCGTCGCCGATGCCGACCAGCCGGCCGGTATCCGGCGACCACAGGGCCGCCGTCGCGCCGCCCGCCGGCTCGCGCAGCCAGCCCAGCTCGCACGCCACCGGGGCGGCGCCCCCGCCCCGCGTCACCACGACGCGCACGCGGCCGTCGGCGCGCAGGGGATCGGGCGACGTCACAGGCGGCAGCGCGGCCGTCATCTGCTGGCGGTCCAGGTTCACCACGAGGTCGCGCGTCAGGCCGTTGCGATCGGCGTCGTCGCCCTTCCAGGCGCCCGGCGCCGGCAGGTCGGTCAGCCAGGCGGCGCGGCCGTCGCTGGCCCCCGCCTCGCCCCGCCGCGAGCCGCGCAGCACGACGCGCCCCTCGAACGAAACCTCCACCGCGTCGGCGGCCATCACGACGCACGGCAGCGCCCCGAGGTCGACCAGGGCCGCCGGAGGCATCGCCAGCGAGTTCGTCGCCTCGCGATCGACGACCAGCACGTTGCCGCGGCGCAGCGCCGGCACGCTGGTGTCGTCGAGCGGCGGCCCGAAGGCCAGCACCTGCGACCCGGCATCGTCGCCGGCGGCCCCGGCCAGGGTCGGCATCAGGTTCGTGCCGGAGAGCGTCACGCGGCGCCAGGGCGCCTGCAGGCCCCAGGCCGCCGCCAGCTCGGCATTGCGCTCGGCCGGCGCCATGTCGCGGACCACGGCCTCGGTCACCTCGTAGACCAGCAGCTGCACCGCGGCCTCGGAGGCCTGCACCCACGTGCCCTCGGCGTCACGGCGGCGCCGGTCCTCGTACAGGGCCTGGTAGCGCGCCGACAGGTCGCCGTACGGCGCCGCGCCGGGCGTCGCCAGGACCCACCAGCGGCCGTCCCGGCGGGCCAGCACCTGCTGCGCGCCCTCGCGGTCGATCGTGACGCGGTCGAGGTTGGCCGGCGCCAGCGACGGCAGCAGCGTGCGCCCGCGCACCAGCTCGGGCAGCGCGGCCAGGCGGTCGCGCAGCGCGGGCTTGACCGTGAAGCAGAAGCTGCGCCCGGCGCCGCTGGCGTAGCGCATGCCGGTGACGGGATTGACCGCGCCCAGGTCCAGCTCGGCGCGGCTGCCGTCGGTGCGGTGCAGCACCAGGTGCAGCGCCTCGGGACCGTTGAAGTCGTAGCGGCGGTCGCCCGGCTCGGTGCCCGGCAGCAGCGGGCCGGCCGTGGCCGCGGCCAGCGTGTCCAGCAGCGCGGCCATCGCGACCGGGTCGACGACGTCCGACACGTCGCCGCCCAGCGTCCAGCCGCCGGCCGGCAGCCGGTCGAGACGGAACTGGCGGCCCTGGCGGGCGAACAGCAGCGCATCGACGGGCGCCGGCGACGGGGCCAGCAGCGGGCCGCCGCGCGTGACGTCGCCGCCGGTGCGCGCCGCGCGCGTCGAGAGCAGGAAGGCGCCGGCCGCCACCGCCACGCCCAGCAGGGCCAGCGACACCCAGGCGGCGTTGCCCGGCTTGTACCGCCTCACGACCGCACCCCGCGTTCCCGGCGCCGGCGCAGCATCAGGCCCAGGGCCAGGCTGCCCACCAGCAGGGGCCACCCTGCCAGCGCGCCGAATCCGTAGACGTTCTTCTGGCTCGCGGTCAGGACGACCGGCTGGCTCAGCGGGTCGCGACCGCGCACCTGGATGAGCGCGTCCTCGCGCGCCAGCCAGCTGACGGCGTTCAGCAGCAGGTCGCGGTTGGCGCCCCGGTTGACCATCGCGTTGTTCAGGAACTCGGAGTTGCCGATGACGACCAGGCGGCCGGGTCGCGCGCCGGCGTGCCGCGACTCGAGGACCCAGCCGAACGGCAGCGGCCCCCGGCTGTCGGTGGCCGGATCGAACTCGGGGCGGCCCGTGTACATGGTGGCCGGGTCGGTCTCGCCCCACGCGGCCTCGCCGGTCTCGAGCAGCGGGCTGCCCAACAGCGACGAGTCGCCGCTCGCGCTGCGCATCAGCGGCTGCGCCAGCGTGAAGGTGGTCACCAGGCCGTGCAGGCTGTGCACGATCGAGTGGTGGCTGTACGTGTCGACGATGCCGACGGTGCGCGGGCCCAGCCCCTGCTCGGCCGAGACGCGCCCGGCGTCGACCAGCACCTGGCCCGTCGGGACGATGCGCCACTGCTGCCTGAGCCACGCCGACCAGCCCGCGGGCGTCGGCGGGTCGGTCATGACCAGCACGGCGCCGCCGCGGCCGACGAAGGCGTCGATGGCCGCCGTCTCGCCCGGCTCGGGGTCGAGGCGCGGCCCGGCGACGACCAGCACGTCGCAGCTCTCGGGCACCCGCGCGCCGCCGGCCAGCGACAGCGGCACCACGTCGTAGCCCTGGTCGGCCAGCGCCAGCGCGCAGGTGGCGTAGCCGGGGCGCTCGTTGTTGTCCAGCTGGTGCTCGCCGTGGCCGGTCAGGAACATCACGCGGCTGAGCCGGCCCGAGGCCAGGCGGTACACCGCGCTGAGCAGGGCGCTTTCCTCGGGCTGCAGCAGCGTCGTGTAGCGGTCGCCGACCGTGACGACCACCGAGCGCGCCGAGCCCAGGTCGTACTTGCGGAACAGGTCGAGGTCGACCTCCGGGTCGATCACCTCGAAGCGGAAGCGCCGCGAGCGCTGGCGGCAGCTGGTCAGCAGCGCCTCGGTCTCGTCGCGCGCCGGGTCCAGCTTCTGGTAGAAGGCGTACACCTGCACGTGGTCGGCGCCGGTCGGGCCCTCGCCCCCGGCGGCGGTCGCGGCCGCGCCCTTGCCCTCGAGCAGGTCGCCCAGCTGGTCGAGCACCTGCAGGCTCTGCGGCGCCAGCGAGTAGCGGCGGTTGCCGGTCAGGTCCCAGCTGCGCGGGAACTGCGCGCCCACCAGGTACAGCAGCACGGCGACGACGATCGTCAGCAGCGCCGGCGTCCACGGCCCCAGCCGGCGGCCGCTGGACAGCCGGCGGCCGGCGTGCACGGCCCAGGCCACCGTCAGCGCGATCGCCGTCATTCCGGTGAAGTAGAGGATGTCCTGCAGCGCGATGACGCCGCGGCTGAAGCGCTCGAAGTGGGTCAGCAGCGACAGCTCGGAGGCGACGCGCCCCGCCGGGCCGCCGACCAGGCGGTCGAAGGTGCCGATGATGAACAGCAGCAGCGAGAACATGAACGCCAGGAAGTAGGCGACGACCTGGTGCGAGACGAGGCACGACGCCAGCAGCCCCCACGCCACCAGGCACATGGCCAGC
>CAINDZ010000166.1 GCA_903847545.1 uncultured bacterium
GAGACGGCCTGGGGTGGCGCTCCCCCGGGGAGACACCAACCTGCAGGACCTGTCCGTGGCGATGACGGGACGATCACCGGCGGTGAACCGTTCCGTCCGTTGAGATTAGCAGCCTGGGGATCAAATCTCAATAGCCAATATGTGTTGATTTGACTTATTCACACCTTGCAGGTCGTGTTTTCGTCATGTCTCAGGACCTGAACAGGCCGGCGATGGCCAGCTGCGACCAATCCTCGAAGGAACCGCCGTCGGGGCCGGCGCCGCCGGGGGTCATGGCGGGCAGCGCGCCGGCGTCGATCCAGCGCGCCTGGTGCGGCTCGGCCTGGGCGCTGACCCGCTCGATCAACTGCGCGTCGGTGCCCGGCAGGGCGTCGAGGCTCACCCGGTAGACGACCCCGAAGTGCACGCTCGAGACGTCCTGCGCGTCGGCGTTGATGTAGCCGACCAGCTCGAGCGCGCCGGCGCCCGGCTCCAGGCCCGTCTCCTCCTGCATCTCGCGCAGGGCCGTCGCCTGCAGCAGCGGGGCGGCGCGGCGCTCGCGGGCGGGGGCCGCCCCGTCCTCGGGCTCGATGTGTCCCCCGAATCCCACCGACCACAGCCCGCCGAGCCGCTGCTCGGTGTGCTTGCTGCGGCGCTGGTAGCACAGCACGCGCTGGTCCGCGCCCTCGCCGCGCGTCAGGACCAGGTAGGGGATCACCTGCTTGAAGTGCGAACACTGCTCCATGTAGTCGCGCTCGGCGAAGAACAGGCGGCCGTCGACCAGGTCGAGGTTGATCGAGCCCGGCGGCAGGAAGCCCTGGGGGCTGAGGCCGGGGAACAGGTGGCAGCGCTCGACGACGAGGATGACGCGCATTTCGGACGGCCCTTCTGGCGGTGTGAAAGGGGCTGCGGCGCGCCGGCGCGGCGGGCCGCAGGGCAGGATAACACGGCGCGCCTGTGCGCCGCACGGTGGAAAGCCGCCGGGCGCCCTACGGCAGGAACCGCTCCACGTGCGCCAGCTTCTGCGGCAGGTATTCCTCGATCACATAATTGAGGCCGTGCTTGGCCAGCGCCTGCTGCTCGGCGCGGACGCCCATGCGGATGATCTGCTCGAAGGCCTGCTGCCACTGCTTGTAGTGCAGGATGAAGGGGTCGTTCTTGAGCGCATCCTTGGCGCGCTTGATGTCGACGTCCTTCAGCGGGTGGGTGGGCAGCTGGTAGTCGATGATGTCCTGCGGGGTGATGCCCAGCAGGTGCGCCTGCGGCACGCAGAAGTACTCGTTCAGGTGGGCGGCGTTGCCCGAGCCCACCTTGAGCGTGCGGTAGATGTTGGTGAAGCCGTAGGGGTCGCCGTCGACGAACACATAGACCGGCAGGCCGTGGCTGTCGGCCAGGCGGCGCACGAAGCGGCGGCAGGCGCGCGTCGGCACGCCGCCCATCGAGACGAGGATGCAGCGCGAGTTGCGCCAGTAGTTGTGCTTCACCAGGCGCTGGAACATGCCGGCGGTCTCGATGCACAGGATGAACGTGGCGTCGGTCTCGAACTTGAGGTGCTCGACCGAGATGGGGATGGAGTAGGCGCCGCTGCCGAAGCGGGTGCAGTCGATGCGCAGCTCCTCGCCGGTGTCGCGGTCGTGGTCGACGACGATGAGCTGGCCGGCGACGTCGCCGCCCTTCTCCTCGGGGACGAAGCCGAGCTGCTCGCGGTTGACCGCGAAGAAGGCCTCGACGTCCTCCATCACCGTGTCGGACTCGGGCTGTTCCTTGAAGCGTGCCTCCGCCCAGTTCTTGCTGACGTAGTACGCCTCTCGCTTGGTGGCGATGTCGTCGGTCTCGATGAGTTCCTTGGACAGGGCCATCATCTTCAGCGTCTGCGCGAACGTCTTGACCGTGTTGACGGTCAGGGTGCGCTCCTTCTCCTTGCCCTTCAGCTTGAAGAACCCGGTCTTGGCGCTGTAGGTGACGTTGGCCAGCGAGCGCAGCGGGAACTTCATGTTCGGCTTCTGGCCGAGGAGGATCTTCTCCTTGATCAGCGCCGACTCGCTGCGGATGCGGCGCGAGACGGGCGTGAACGACGCCTTGCGCTCGGCCCCGGCGCCGGCGTCGGCCTTTTTCGCGCGACGCGGGGGGCCGCCGGCGCGGGCCTGGGCCAGGTCGTCGTGTTCACGGTCGGCGGCGCGCTCGCGATCGGACGGGCTGCCGGTCTCCTCGTCGTCGTCCTCGGCGGCGCGGCGCCCCAGCGTGCGGCCGAAGCCGAGCTCTCCCTGCGGCGCCGCGGCGTCGTCGGCGCGCTCGGCGCCGGGCAGTCGCTTGGTCCCGGGCGCGCGCCTGGCGCCGGAGGCCTTCTTCGTCGTCTTCTTGCGGTCGGCCACGTCGGCGTCCTTCCTAGAGCTTGCGGCTGCGCTCGAGGGTGTCGGTCAGGGTGGCGACGACTTCGGCGCGCTCGGCGTCGGAGATCGCCAGGATCGATTGCAGCGCATCGCCGATGTGCGGGATGTACTTCTGGATGTAGCTCTGCTTCTTCAGCGCGTCCTTCTCGCGGGCGCGGCGGCGGATGTGCGAGCCCAGGTGGCGGCCC
>CAINDZ010000167.1 GCA_903847545.1 uncultured bacterium
CCAAGACGAACGCGATGGCCAAGCCGGTGATCACCGCCACGCAGATGCTGCGCTCGATGGTCGAGCACCCGCGCCCGACGCGCGCCGAGGTGACCGACGTCGCCAACGCCATCCTGGACGGCACCGACGCGATCATGCTGTCCGAGGAGACGGCCGCCGGCGCCTATCCGGTGCAGGCCGTGACGGTGATGGCGAAGGTGGCCTGCGACATCGAGCCGCTGTTCGACCACGCCGGCTGGACGGCGCGCCTGAAGGCGACGACCACGCTCAGCTTCGAGGCGGCCGTGGCACATACGGCGGTCGAGATGGCCGACGACATCGGCGCCGCCGCCATCCTGACCTGCACGACCAGCGGCAGCACCAGCCGCCAGGTGGCGCGCTACCGCCCCCGGCAGCCGCTGCTGGCGATGACGCCCGAGCCGCGCACCGCCGTGCGGCTGGCGCTGACCTTCGGCGCGGTGCCGGTGCTGATGGGGCCGACGAACAGCGCCGAGGCGCTCGAGCGCGACTCCGTGCGCGCGGCGCTGCAGAACGGGCACGTCACGCCCGGGCAGGCGGTGGTCATCACGGCCGGGCTGCCGTTCCACCGGGCGGGAACGACGAACATGATCAAGGTGGCGACCGCGGAGTGGGACTAGTGTCCCGGGCTCGATCCTACGTCGACTGGCGCCCCTTCGGCAGCGTGTCGGCGAAGACGCGCCCGTAGATTTCCCACACGGTGATGAACAGCGCGCCCAGGATGGGGCCGATGATGAGGCCCAGCATCCCGAACATCGCCACGCCGCCCAGCGATGACAGCATGATCAGCAGCTCGGGCATCTGCGTGTCCTTGCCCACCAGTCGCGGCCGCAGCACGTTGTCGATGCTGCCGATGCCGCCCGCGCAGAACACCGCCAGCACGATGCCCGCCACCGGGTGCCCGGTCGCCAGCAGCCAGATCGCCGCCGGCACCCACACCAGCCCGATGCCGATGCCCGGGATCAGCGACGACACCACCATCAGCGCGCCCCAGAACACGGCGCTCGGGATGCCGGCGACCGCGAACGCGATGCCGCCGAGGATGCCCTGGATCAGGCCGATCACCGCCACGCCCTTGAGCGTGGCGCGCGTCACCGAGCGGAACTTGTCGAGCAGCAGGCGCTCCTCGTCGTCCTCGAGCGGCAGGTAGTACAGGATGCGGTCGACCAGCAGGTGTCCCTGGTCCAGGAAGAAGTACATCGCGTAGAGCATCATCGTGAGCATGAACAGGAAGTTCAGCGTGCCGCTGGTCGCGGACGACAGCCCGCCGATCAGCAGCTTGCTGAGGAAGCCCACGGCCTGCCCGGCGCGCGTCATGATGTCGTCGCGGTACGGCTCGATGCGGTCGTAGAACGGCAGCTTCTGCAGCAGCGTCATCACCTGGTCGGGGTTCTGCAGGTGCTGCTGCACCCACGGCACGGCCGTGTCCCCCACCTTGACGGCCTCGGCCGTCACCAGCCCCAGCACGCCCACCAGCGGCGCCAGCACCAGCAGCACCAGCAGCACGATGACCACCGCCGAGGCCGCGCGCCGGCGGCCGCGCAGCAGCTTGACCACGCGCCGGTACAGCGGCTGCGCCAGCGCGGCGAAGATGCCCGCCAGCAGCAGCGCCATCAGGAACGAGCGGATCATCTTCAGGAAGAAGAACGTGATGACCAGCGCAAGGACGACCAGGAACGCGCGCCCGGCCCGGTTGTGGCCGGGGGGCGCGCTGCGTGACGCGGAATGGTCGGGCACGGGGCTCCTTGGGCTCAGCCGGCGGCCTCGTCGAGGATCTTCTGCAGGTCCTCGCGCTTGATCCCGAGCATGAGCTGGTTCTTCGGGTACGACACCGCGGCGACGCCCTGCTCGCAGGCGCCCAGGCAGCCGCTCGCGAAGATCTTCACGCGCGTGTCGAGGCCCTGCTCCTTGGACATCTGCTTCAGTTCATCGCGCAGCTCGGCGCCCCCGCGGTCGGCGCAGCAGGGCTTGGGCGAGCCGTCCGGCCGCTTGTGGGTGCAGACGAACACGGATGCGGGGAACGGGGCGGGGAACTTCAGCATGGGGCGCCTCTCAGGGACACGGGAACATGGGCGCGACGCCGGCCCGGCGGCGCGTCGCGGATCCCCGTCACCAATAGCATGTCCCGCGGAAAATCGCACCCGGGATAAAGATCCGGGGCCGGTCGGTCGGCACACGACCCTCGCCCAAGGTCGCGCACCTTCCTCCCGGCCCCCGAGTCGCGGAGAGCGTCGGCAGCACCAGCCGTCAGGCGATACCCATTCATCGTCATCGATCGGAATACGTCAGCCCCATGATGTGACCGGTGGTGCTGCCGACCATGCCTTCCCCCACCGAACAAATGGAAAGGCCACACCCCGGCCGTTTTGCTGCAGCCGTCGCACGTTTTTTCCGTACTTTTTTTGGGAAATCAGGATAAAGATCGTAAAGATTGCCCGCGGGGATCAGGCCGGCGGCAGCTCCTCGAAGACCCCCGCCTGGCGGTTCTTGCGGACGTTGTCCCAGCGGAAGTGCCTGCCGTTCATGGCGATATAGACGCCGGGGGGCAGGCTCTGGGCAAAGGCGAGGGCCCCGCCCAGGTTGAACAGCCCGTCCGACGACCCGAACGCGTACGGGATCATCGCCCCGGTCAGGACCACCGTCTTGCCGGTCACCTGCTCGCCCAGCAGGCGCGCGGTCACCTCCATGGTGTCGGTGCCGTGGGTGATGACGATGCGGTCGTGCGGGCACGAGCGGACCTGCGACAGGATGGCCTGCCGGTCCTCGTCGGTCATCTCGAGGCTGTCGACCATCATCAGTGTACGCACCTCGACGGTGGCCAGGTTGCGCCCCAGCTTCAGCATCTCGGCCATGTGCGTGTCCTTGAAGTACAGCGAGCCGTCGCGCTCGTTGTACTCCTTGTCGAACGTGCCCCCGGTGACGAACAGGCGGATGGGCTCGGTCATGGCGCAGGGTCCTTTCGCGGCGCGAAACGCGGCAAAACTCAGGAAATGACGATGAGGGCGCGCTGGCCCTCCAGCTCCGGGTGCGTCCACAGCAGCAGCCGGTAGGGGAAGCCGTCGTCGCGCCGCCAGGCCGCGACCACCTCGCCGCCGGCGCGCGGGCCGATGTCCTCGGGCTCGGGCATCGCCGTGATGGTCAGGTGATGGAAGGCGGTCAGGAAGTCGGCCGCCGACTGCCGCCGCAGGATGTGCACCATGTAGGCGATCATCCCGGCGTTCACCGGGCGCCCCTCCTGTCCCACGAGGATCGAGACCACGCGGTCGGTGTCCGAGCCCACGTCGGCCCGCATGCGGTCGCCGACGGCCAGCGAGCGGTCGGCGGCGGCCCCCATCTCCTCGATGACCCGCCCGTAGGGCTTGCCCACGGGCTCATGCAGGTCGGCAAAGATCCGGTCCAGGTGCGGCAGGATTTCGTGCGCCCCGAGGGTGTGCCGGGCCTCGACGGCGGTGTCGCCGGTGGTCACGACGTGGCGGAATTCGCGCGCCAGCTCGGGCAGGTAGACGTCGCAGCCGGGCAGCGGGCCCGGCTTGCCGGTGTGCGGATCGATGGAAACCAGCGTTCCGGCCATGTCCCAGAGCATCAGCCCCATCGGCGCCGGTTCGCCTGAAATCGCGTTTTCGCTGGTCATCCCGGCACTTTCCGCCCGGCTGGTGGGCCGGACCGGTCTTTGCTAAGCTGGCCTGACCCGACGGGTCAGGGGGGCCCGCGGAACGGCGGCCTGCCTCCCGGGGACGGGAAAGCAATCTATAACCGCCGTCCGCCCGTATCAACCAGTTCGCGGAGGGGAAAACCATGTTCAAGTCTCTGGGGCGGCTCACCGCCCTTGGCCTGCTGGCGCTGCTGGCGCTGGGCGCCGGCTCCACGGCGACGGCCGGGGACCTGCAGGGCGACATCGAGAAGGTCGGCGAGACGTACGCGCGCGCCTACCTCGCGCCGTTCATGTACTCGTTCGGCCCGAACCTCAACAGCGGCATCTTCCACAC
>CAINDZ010000168.1 GCA_903847545.1 uncultured bacterium
ATGGCGCAGGACCAGGCCGCGCTCGAGCCCGGCCAGCAGCACGTCCTTGCCGCCGGCGCCCTTGTCGATGGTCGCCAGCGCGCCGGCGAAGTCGCCGGTGGCCAGCTGCGGCCGCAGGTCCACCATCTTCGCGGAATAGCCGGCGCAGCCGGCCAGGCAGGCAATGCAGGCAAGGCCGGTGGCGAGCGCGGCCAGCCGCGCCGGCGCGCCGGCCCCGGGAAGCCGGCCGGCGATCCCGGGGGACCGCCGGCCGAGGCTGCGAATGACAAGGGCCACGTCGTCAGCCCTTGATGAACTTCTTGATCTTTTCGAAGCCCGCCCAGAGCTTCGTGTTGTCCTGCAGGTCCACCAGGTAGCAGTCGACCTGGTAGTAGCGGACGGACTGCTTGCCCTCGCTGTCGACGATCTGGTTGACCTCGCCGATCAGCATGACGTCGGCGCCCTTCTCGAGGCCCCACTTCTTCATCGTCTCGGGCGACGAGAACTCCTGCTGGTCGGCGCGCTCGGTGCGCACCTGCTCGCGCTCCTCGGCCGAGGCCACGATGCGCACGCGGCCGCCGTTGATGAAGTCGCGCTCGAGTTCGTCCACCAGCGTCTTGGTGGCGATGTGCTCGGCCGTCTTGTTGCGGATGGGCGCGATGATCAGCGTGGGCTTCTTGCCCTTCTCGGCCAGGAAGTTCTCGATCCACGGGCCGCGCGAGATCTGGTCGGCCAGCGCCGCCGAGACCTGCTGGGCGTCGGTGTCGTTCCAGTTGCCCGACAGGTCGATGCGCTCACCGGCCTCGGTCCGGACGACTTCCTTCTTCGTGGCACAGCCGGCCAGCGCGGCCACCGCCACGACCACCAGCATGAAACGCGCGATATGTCCCGTCATTCGCCTGCCTCCTTGATCTGGCGCCACACGCGTTCAGGGGTCGCGGGGATCCGGCAGAGCCGGGCGCCCACCGCGTCGCAGATGGCATTGACGATGGCTGGCGCGGGCCCGTCGATGGGCACCTCGCCGGCCGCCTTGACCCCGTAGGGGCCGCTCGGTTCCTCGGTCGGAACCAGGATCGTGACCATCTCGGGCATGTCCAGCGCCGAGGCGATCTTGTAGTCCAGGAAGTTCGCGTTCTTCACCTTGCCGGTGCGGTCGACGATGACTTCCTCGAACAGCGCGTAGCCGATGGCCTGGGCGACCGCCCCCTCGATCTGGCCCTCGGCCAGGTCGGGGTGGATGGGCGTCCCGCAATCGACCGCGGAAACGAATCTACGCAGGAAAACCTCGCCGGTTCCCGGGTCCACCTCGACATCGGCGAACTGGGCCGCGAACGGCGGCGGCGACTCGTTGGACATGTGGCTGGCCGTGGCCGCCGGCTGCATCTTCGCGGCGTACAGGGCGTGGGTGGCCAGCTCGGCCATGGTCATCGCCTTGTCGGGCCCGCAGCGGGCAGCGTCGTCCGCGAACACGACGTCCGCGGCCGCGCAGCCCCACTTCTCGGCGAACACGGCGGCCAGCTGGTCGCGCATCTGCTGCGCCGCCTTGACCACCGCGCCGCCCGACACGTAGGTCGTGCTCGAGGCATAGGCGCCCACGTCAAAGGGCGTCAGGTCGGTGTCCGAGCTGAGCACGCGCACCTTCTCGTAGCTGATGCCCAGCTCCTGCGCGCACATCTGCGCCAGCACGGTGTCCGAGCCCTGCCCGATGTCGGTGGCGCCCACGAGCAGGTTGACCGAGCCGTCCTCGTTCAGCTTGACGGTGGCAGCGCCCCAGTCGACGCCCGCGATGCCCGAGCCCTGCATGGCCAGCGCCATGCCCAGGCCGCGCTTCAGGTGCGGCGCCGACGGCTCCCGTTTCGCGGTCCAGCCGATGGCCTCGCAACCCATCTCGATGGCCTTCTCCAGGCCGGTGCTGCGGATGACGCGCGACAGGCCCTCGCGACCCTCGCCCAGCTTGGCCGACAGCGGGTCGGTGTCGCCCAGGCGGATGTGGTTCTTCCGCCGCAGTTCCAGCCGGTCCATGCCCAGGACGCGCGCCACCTCGTCGATGTGGCTCTCCAGTGCGAAGCACCCCTGCGGCGCGCCGTAGCCGCGGAAGGCGCCGCTGATGGGGTTGTTCGTGTACAGGCACGTGACCTGGAAGTGGATGTTGGCGCACGGGTACATCGGCAGCACCTTCTGCCCCGTGTTGCCCTGCACCGTCAGCGCGTGGCTGCCGTAGGCGCCGGTGTCGGCCGTGACGCTCATGCGGTTGGCAACAATGGTGCCGTCGCTCATGACGCCGGTCGTCATGACGATGCGCTGGGGATGGCGGCAGCGGGCGCTGGTCAGCTCCTCGGTGCGCGTGAACTCGAGCCGCACCGGCCGCCGCGTGCGCAGCGCCATCAGGGCGACCAGGTCCTCCATCACCATTTCCTGCTTGTCGCCGAAGCCGCCGCCCACGCGCGGCTTGACCACGCGGATGTCGGCCTCGCTCATCTCGAGGATGCGCGCCAGGATGCGCCGCAGGTGGAACGGCACCTGCGTGCTGGTGCGCACGACCAGGCGGCCGTCCTCGTCCAGCCAGGCGATGGCGACGTGCGGCTCGATGTGGCTGGCCTGCACGCGCGGCAGCCAGTAGGTGCGCTCGACGACGTGGTCGCACGTCTTCAGCGCGGCGGCGACGTCGCCCACCTGCTTGTCGATGCGCGCCGCCACGTTGCTGCGGCCGCCCTCGGCGATGCCGCGCGGGTCGGCCTCCTCGTGCACCAGCACGTCCGTGCGCGCCAGCGCCTCGTCCATGTCGGTCAGCGCCGGCAGCACCTCGTACTTCACGTCGATCAGGCCCAGCGCCTGCTCGGCGATGGCCAGCGACTCGGCCACGACCACGGCAACGCGGTCGCCGATGTGCCGCGCCTTGTCCGGCATGATGACGGTGTCGTACGGCGACGGCTCGGGGTGGCTCTGGCCGGCGCGCGTGTGCAGGATGGGCTTGACCTGGCGGTGCCAGGCCACGTCGACGACGCCGGGCAGCGCCAGTGCGCGCGAGGCGTCGACCTCGAGGATGCGCGCGTGCGCGTGCGGCGAGCCGAGCACCTTGGCCCAGAGCATGCCGGCCGGGTGCACGTCGTCGGTGTAGACGGGCTCGCCGCGGGCCAGTTTGAAGGCGTCGATCTTGGCGACGTTGCGGCCCACCTGGGCGCCGCCGGCGCGGTTGTTGACGAAGTCGGTCATCGCGCCCCCGCTTCCGTGCCGTGCGCGGCCGCAAGCGCCGCCGCCACCGCCGCCGCGGCGGCGACCGGCTTCACGTAGCCCGTGCAGCGGCAGAGGTTCCCCGTCAGCGCCTCGCGGATCGCGTGGTCGTCGGGCGTCGTGCCCGCGGCGCGGCACTCCTTCAGCAGGTGGTACAGGCTGACCAGCATGCCGGGCGAGCAGTAGCCGCACTGCACGGCCGCGTGCTCGACCAGGGCCGCCTGCAGCTTCGTCATCAGGGGG
>CAINDZ010000169.1 GCA_903847545.1 uncultured bacterium
CGCGCCCGCATCGTCGCCCACGGAGAGGATGCGGCCGCCGGTCACCGCCACGGCCGTGGGGGCGGGCCCGGGCTCGGGATCCTGCATCGTCAGCACGTGGCCGTGGTGCCGGATCAGGTCGGCGCGCGCGGGGGTGGCGCTCGCGTCCGGCGCAGGGGCCGGACTTGCGCCGGCGCAAGTCGCGCCGGGCAGCGTCGCCTCCGCGGCGCACAGCAGGCAGGCCAGGCCGAACGGGGCCAGGGAGCGGTTGAGCGGCGACATCGGGCGTCCTTTCGACCGGGGGCTGGCCGTCAGCATAACGACGACCGGGCGCCGTGTCTCGCGCGGTTGTGCGATCGCGGGCGGGCGGTGTACAGTGCCGGGCGCGCCTCGTGGCGCCCGCGCCGACCAGACCGCCAGCCGAAGGACCGCGCCCCATGCCCCGCAAGCCCGCGAACATCGCGCCCCACGTCGTGATCGCCCAGGAAGTGCTGGCCGCCACCACCGACCTGCGCGCGGCCGTGAACAAGTGCCGCTTCCCCGAGCCGGTGGCGCACGTCTACAACCCGCTGGACTATGCGTGGGCGCTGCACGAGCAGTACGTCACGCGCTGGGGCGCCACGCCGCGGCGCGTGCTCTTCCTGGGGATGAACCCGGGGCCGTGGGGGATGGCCCAGACCGGCGTGCCGTTCGGCGAGGTGGCGGCGGTGCGCGACATCCTGCGGCTGGACGGCGCAGTGGGGCGGCCGAAGCAGGAACATCCCAAGCGCATCGTCGAGGGGCTGGCCTGTGCGCGTTCGGAGGTCAGCGGGCGGCGGCTGTGGGGCTTCTTCGCGGCGCAGTGCGGCGGGCCCGAGGGATTCTTCCGCGAGCACATCGTCCTGAACTACTGCCCGCTGGTGTTCATGGAGGCCTCGGCGCGCAACCTGACGCCCGACAAGCTGCCGGCCGCCGCCGCGGCGCCGCTGTTCAAGGCCTGCGACGCCTGGCTGCGCCGGGTCATCGACCTGTACCGGCCCACGTACGCGGTCGGGGTGGGGGCGTTCGCGCGCAAGAAGCTCGAGGCGCTCCATGCCGGCGAGCTGCCGGCCGGCGCGCACATCCCCGCGCACTTCGGCACGCTGCTGCACCCCAGCCCCGCCAGCCCCGCCGCCAACCGCGGCTGGGAGGCGGCCGCGCTGGCGCAGCTCCGGGAGCAGGGCATCTGGTCCTGAGCCGCCCCGCCGGCGACTTCTTTCTGACGAATACGTTTATTCAGAAACATCCGGGTCCCTGGCGCGACATCCCCTCGCCAGCACGGTGGGGAGTCCCCGGAGGGGCGACCGCGGCGGGGGAGGCCTACCCTCCCGCGGGGCTGTTCGGGCCCGATCGGGTCGGGTTTGCGCGTTGGGCGAGCGCGCGGCTGGGCTTGGTCGGGCCCTTATCCTTATGTTATTGAATAAGTTGCGTCACTCTTCGGACCGGACGGGCTGTCGCGGGAAAATAAATGAAAAAAGTCTGCCGGTTGTGCTGAGGATTTCCGCATTATCCCAGTAGGAAGTACAGTAGTGGGATATTCGGTGGGGGATCAGGGATAACCTTCCGGCCTGGCAAGGCCGAGGTGATGAGCGGCCGGGATGTGCAACCCCGGCGACGATGGGACCCGGCCGGGAAGGCGCTGCGTGTTGGGCGAGCACGCACGCCGGATCGGCCGGGTCTTTTTCTGTCCGTAACCGAAGCCCGCCCGCGGCGCGCGCCTCAGCCCCGCAGCTCCTGCAAAGACGTCACCCCGCCCAGCCCCTGCCGCAGCGCGCGGATGCCGTCGACCGCGGCGCGCCCTCCCGACAGCGTCGTGATGCACGGAATGTCCAGGGCGCGCGCCTCGCGCCGGATGGCGCTCTCGTCGAAGCGGCTCTTCTTGCCCAGCGGCGTGTTGATCACCATCTGCACCTTGCCGCCGCGGATCAGCTCGCCGATGTGCGGCGCGCCCTCGCCCACCTTCGGCACGCTCGCGGCCGCCAGCCCGCGCTCGTTCAGGAAGCGCGCCGTGCCGCCGGTGGCCAGCAGCACGTAGCCCAGCTGCGCCAGGTCGCGCGCGATGGGCAGCACCGCCTCCTTGTCGAAGTCGTTCACGCTGATGAACACCGTGCCCTGGTCGGGCAGGCCCTGGCCGCAGGCCAGCTGCGCGCGCGCGAAGGCCTCGCCGAAGCCGCG
>CAINDZ010000170.1 GCA_903847545.1 uncultured bacterium
ATGGAGATCATCCGCCTGCCGGGCTACCTCGAGCACGAGAAGCTCGTCATCGCCGAGCGCTTCCTGGCGCCGCGCCAGATGAAGCGCAACGGCGTCGCGCGCTGGCCGGGCGGCTTCAAGTCGTCGGCCTTCCAGGCGATCATCGACGGCTACACGCGTGAGGCCGGCGTGCGCGGGCTCGAGCGCGAGATCGCCGGCATCTGCCGCAAGGTGGCCCGGCACCACGCAGAGCACGGCAAGTGGCCCGCGGCCGTGACCGCGGCGAACCTCGAGAAGTACCTTGGCGTGCCCAAGTACCGGCGGCGCACCGTCGACCGGCAGCCCGAGATCGGCGTGGTGGTGGGCTTGGCCTGGACCATGGTCGGCGGCGAGATCCTCGAGGTCGAGGTCACGTCGATGCCCGGCGCCGGCAAGATCAACATCACCGGCAACCTGAAGGACGTGATGAAGGAGTCGGCCGAGACCGCGCTCAGCTACGCGCGCGGACTGTGCCGCGAGATGTCCGGCGAGTGGTTCAAGAAGAACCAGATCCACATCCACGTGCCGGAGGGTGCGGTGCCCAAGGACGGCCCGAGCGCCGGCATCGCGATGGCGACGGCCATCGTCTCGCTGCTGCGCGGCGTCCCGGTGCGCTCGGACGTGGCCATGACCGGCGAGGTGACGCTGCGCGGCCGGGTCCTGCCCATCGGCGGGTTGCCCGAGAAGGCCGTGGCCGCCATCCGCGCCGGCTGCCGCCACCTGATCATCCCGAAGGACAACGAGAAGGACTTCCAGGAGCTGGCGCCCGAGATCCGGCGCGACCTGACGGTCCACCTCGTCGAGACGATGGACGAGGTGCTGCCCCTGGCCCTGGTGGACGGCGGCAAGCGCGCCGGCCGGGGACGTTCGACGCGCGCGCGCGGCACCCGCAAGGGCAAGGCGCCGGCGCGGCCCAACTAGGAACGGCGGTCCGGTGGAAGTCTCGTTCGTCACCAGCACGCCCGACCTGCGGGGGCGCCCCGAGCGGGTGCTGCCCGAGTTCGCGTTCATCGGCCGCTCGAACTGCGGCAAGAGCTCGCTGATCAACCACTTCCTGAACCGGCACGACCTGGCGCGCACCAGCGGCAAGCCGGGCAAGACGCGGCTGCTGAACTACTTCCTGGTCGACGACCGGTTCTACCTGGTCGACCTGCCCGGCTACGGCTTCGCCAAGGTGAGCAAGGTGCAGCGGGCCGCCTGGCGCCGGTTGTTCGAGGCCTACCTGGCCGCCGACGACCGGCCGTTGGCCGTGTTCCACCTGCTGGACGTCCGCCACAAGCCGACCGCCGACGACCGCGAGTTCGCCCAGATCATCCGCGATGCCGGCCACCCGTGCGCCATCGCAGCGACGAAGATCGACAAGGTCGGCAGCACCAAGCTCGGCGCGCGCTACCGGGAGCTGATCGAGGTGGTGGGGGCCGACCCCGCCACGCCCTTCATCCCCACCTCGGCCGAGAAAGGCCGGGGGCGCGACGAGATGCTCGCCTGGATCGAGGCCCTCCTGGCCGCGAACGACGACGGGACCTGAATTGACGCCCCCGGACAGCCGGCGGTATAATGGTCCCGGCGGGGCGCCCATGGCGGCCCGCTTTCCGGGCGCATCCCCGGTGCGGAAGTTGGAGGGCATGGGACCGAGACGACACGCTCGTCGAATCGCGGCGGCTGCCCTGGCGGCCTATGCCGCCTGTGCGGTCGCATCCCCGGCCCGGGCCACCAACCTGGACATGTCCCGGCTGCCCGTCGTCACGCCCAACCTGTGCCTTGCCTGCCACGTGTCGGCCTCGCCGACGGCCGCCAACAAGACGCTCAACGTGTTCGGGCTCGATTTCCGGGCCAACGGACGCGTCTGGGACTCGAACCTGGCGACGATCGACTCGGACGGCGACGGCTGCCTCAACGGGGTCGAGGTGGGGGACAGCGATGGGGACGGCTCGGCCGACGGCAACGTGACTTCGCAGGCCGGCAACCCCGGGGTGGCCGACAACTGCGGGTCCGGGCCGCTGGTCGACGAGAGGACCTGGGGCGCGCTGAAGGCGATGTTTGACGGTCGCTGACGCATCAGCGATGATGCGACAGGCGAACGCCCTCAACCCGCCGTGATCGTCGGGTGTTTTTTTGGGGCCGGGGGCCCCGCAACCGGGAGTCGGCCGTGGGCAATCGCGTGATCATCGGCGGGCAGTGGGGCGACGAGGGCAAGGGCAAGATCGTCGACGCCCTCTGCCGCGACGTCGACTGGGTCCTGCGCTACCAGGGCGGGGCGAATGCCGGGCACACGATCCACATCGGCCCGGAAAAGCACGTCCTGCACCTGATCCCCTCGGGCATCCTGCACCCGGGCGTGCGGTGCCTCCTCGGCGGCGGCATGGTCGTCGATCCCTGGGCCCTGCGCGACGAGATCATCGGCCTCGAGGAGCGGGGGTTCCAGGTCCGCGACCGGCTGTTCGTCGCCGCCGGCGCGGCGTTGCTCCTGCCCTACCACACGAGGTTGGACGAGCTGCGCGAGGCCAAGCTGAGCCGGCACAGCATCGGGACGACCGGCCGCGGCATCGGGCCGGCCTACCTCGACAAGGTGCAGCGGACGGGGCTGCGCATGGGCGACCTGCTGCTGCCGGCCGACCGGCTTGAGCGCAAGGTCATCGACAAGGTGCTGTCGGCCAACGAGGCGCTCGGCGCCCTGTTCGGCGGCGAGCCGCTCCCGGCGCGGGTCCTGGCCGAGGAGTTGGTCGTGCTCGCGCAGTCCCTGGCGCCGCTGGTGGTCGACGCCCACGCGGCGCTGGCCGGCGTGCGTGCCGGGCGCGAAACCGCCCTGTTCGAAGGCGCTCAGGGGACGATGCTGGACATCGACCACGGCACGTACCCGTACGTCACCAGCAGCAACACGACGGTCGGCGGGGCCCTCACGGGCACCGGCCTGCCGCCGGCGCTGCTGGGCGAGGTGCAGGGCGTGTTCAAGGCCTACTGCACGCGGGTCGGCAACGGCCCGTTCCCCAGCGAGCTCCTGGGCGAGCCGGGTGACCGCCTGCGCGAGGCGGGGGGCGAGTTCGGCGCCACGACCGGCCGCGCCCGGCGCTGCGGCTGGTTCGACGCCCTGGCCGCCCGCTATGCCGTCGAGATCAACGGCATGAGCGGCGTGATGATCACCAAGCTCGACGTGCTGGACAACCAGGACACGGTCCCGGTGGCCGTGGCCTACGACCTGGACGGCGAGCGGCTGGAGACCTACCCGACGATGGGCGAGGTGCTGCCGCGTTGCCGGCCGGTCTACCGCGAGTTCCCCGGCTGGCGCACGTCGCTGGTCGGCTGTCGCGCCTTGGCCGACCTGCCGGCCGCCGCCCGCGAATACCTGGCCTTCCTCGAGCAGGTCCTCGGGGCCCGGATCGTGGGGGTCAGCGTTGGGCGCGATCGCAACCAGATGATCTGGACGCCCGACGGCGTAACCGGATGAACGGTCGGCGCTTTTTGACACCCGGGGACATGCCGTCTATATTCGCCGGCCGCCGCGCAGGCGGCCGGCACCCGGTCGTGGGCCGCTAGCTCATCAGGTAGAGCACCTCCCTTTTAAGGAGGTTGTACCGGGTTCGAGTCCCGGGCGGCCCACCACCTCACCCGCCGCCAGGCGGTTTTTTTCGCCCTCCGCTCAAGTTCCGGTTCGGACCTGCCGATGTAGGGGCATCAGGGGAAGTGCGCCCGCGACCAGCGTCGCCGGTGCGCCGGCCCGCAGCCCGAGGACCGCACCATGAGCTTCCGCATTCCGGGCGTGTCGCCCCCTCCAGCCGCCGCCGTGCGGCGCCAGGACGAGTCCCGCGCGCGCCTCGACAAGGCGGCCGCGGACAGCGCCGGCCGCGAGCGTGCGCCGGTGGCCGAACCCGACGTGGACCAATGGATTCCCCGGCCGTTCGCCGCGGGGCCGGAGCCGCCGGCCCCCGTCGAAGCCCCGCCGGTCGCGGAGGCGAGGGAGGGCCCCGAGCCCGCGCCCACGACCGCCGAGGCCGCAGGCACCGCAGCCGAGACCGTGCGCCGCGCGATGCAGGCGGGGCCGCCCCAGGCCTACGGGGTGCACGGCAACCTGGTGCCGGCCACGGTCCTCAACCTGCTCGCCTAGCAGCCGGGGCGCGAAAAACGAGGGCGCCGGGTCACGGACCCGGCGCCCTTGCTTCATTCCTCGCGCCGAACGGCTACTTCTTGCCGTACTTCGCGGTCCACAGCCGGTCGAACTCGTCGACCGTCCGCTCGAACATGTCCATCGCCGAGACGATCGGCGCCGGCGTCTCGAGGTCGACGCCCGCGTTGCGCAGGATGTCCAGCGGGGGCGCGCTCGAGCCGGCCTTGAGCATGTTGTTGATGTAGCGCTGCGCGGCCTTGTCGCCCGTCGCGGTGATCTCGTCGGCCAGGGCCAGGCCGCTGGTCAGGCCCGTCGCGTACGTGAACACGTAGAAGTTGTAGTAGAAGTGGGGGATGAACATCCACTCGCAGCCGTCATCCTTGGCCACTTCGTAGTTCGGCCCGTAGTACTCCTTGATCATGTCGGCGTACAGGCCGTTCAGGTAGTCGGCCGTCAGGGGATTGCCCTGCTCGGCGTACTCGTGGAACCGCAGCTCGAAGTCGGCGAACAGCGTCTGCCGGAAGATCGTCTGCCGGATCGACTCGAGGCGCTGGTTCAGCAGCATCAGCTTGACGTCGGTGTCGTCGGCCTTCGCCAGCAGGTAGTTCGCCAGCAGGGCCTCGTTGCAGGTCGAGGCGACCTCGGCCAGGAACGTCGTGTAGTTCGCGTACACCGGCGGCTGGTTGCGGCTCGAGAACACCGAGTGCATCGCGTGGCCCATCTCATGGGCGGTCGTGCTGACGGCGTCCAGCGAGTTGTCGAAGTTGTGCAGCACGTACGGGTGGATGTCGCGGGCCACCGAGCCGTTGCTGTAGGCGCCGCTGCGCTTGTCCTCGTTCGGGTAGATGTCGATCCAGCCGCTCTTCGGGTCGAGGCCCTCGGCCAGGATCGCCCCGTACTCCTTGCCGAGCGGGCGCAGGCCCTCGACGATGATGGCGCGGCCCTGGTCGTAGGTGTACTCGGGCTCGACGCCGGCGATCATCGTGTTGTACAGGTTCGGGAACGTCAGCGGGCCGTCGATGCCCATCACCTTGCGGCGCAGGTCCACGTATTTGTGCATCGTGCGGGGGAGGCTCTCGCGCACCGTCGAGATCAGCATGCGGTAGGCCGCGGGGCTGATGTTGTCGGGGGAGAGGGCGGCGTCCAGGCACGACCCGTACTGGCGGGCGTCCTTGTTCATGATGTGCGACTTGACCACGCCGTCCAGCAGCACGGAGAACGTGTTCTCGTAGCCGCGCAGCGTGCCGAAGAAGGCGTCGCGCGCCTGCAGGCGCACGTTCGGGTCGTCGTTCGAGCGCAGGGCCGACCAGCCGCTGACCGTGACCGGCACCTTCGTGCCGTCGGCGCGGGTGATCTCGGGGAACTTCATGTCGACGCCGAGCAGGGCCTCATGGGCATCGCCCGGGGTGGCGCGCATGTTGCCCGTCAGCGCCATGAGGCGCTCCTCGGGGCTGCTGAGGGTGTTGGCCTTCTGCCGCCACAGTTCCTCGAAGTAGTACTTGTAGGTCGCCAGTTCCTTGTTCTCGGCCATGAAGTTCTTGATGGTCGCGGGGTCGATCTCCAGCAGCTCGGGCTGGATCCACGACGTCGCCTCGCCGAACGCCGGCATGATCGCGGCGACACGGCCCTGCATCTGGCGGTGCTCGGGATTGGCCTGGTCCACGTCGTACAGCAGCTGCGCGTACACATACAGCCTGTAGAGCCGGTCAGCGGTCTTGTAGGTCGCGGTCTGGCAGTCCAGCATCGTCGCGGCCGAGTCCCCCAGGCGGCCCTTGAACTCGTTCAGCTTCGGGATGTCGTCGCCGATCTTCGCCAGCTCGGCTTCCCAGGCGGCCTTGTCCTTGAAGATGTGGCTGCCGTTCCACTGGTAGGCGACCGGGATGTCGGCGCGCTTGGCGGAAGGGTCGGGCTTGAACTCGGCCCGGGCGCCGGTGGCGGCCAGGCTGGCGCACAGCGCCAGGGCCGCGATGACGCCGGCCAGGCGACGACGTGACGGATGGGACATCGAATGACCTCCGGAAAGTTACGCGGGACCAGTGATGCCGGCCGCCCCGGCGGGCGGCGGTGTCGGGGAAAAAAAGACGGGGCGGCTGGCGCCGCCCCGTCCGGGGAAACTCAGTTCAGGGGCCGCCCGAGATGGTCGGTCGTCATCAATCCGGCCGCGCCCTTGTCGGGGAAGGTCACGGTCGTGGACGTCAGCGTGAACTGGTCGTTCGCCTGGTTGTGGACGCCGTGGAAGATGGTGCCTTCACGGAAGCCCGCGAACCACAGGTTGTCCGGGCCGGTGCCCCAGACCGTCGTCAGGCGGTCGACGTTGTCGTACAGCACCACGCGCTTGCCGGTCGCGCTCGAGTAGTCGTAGTTCACCGTCTGGTACACGAGCTGGCCCTCGTCGGTGACGAGGTAGGCGTTGCCGGCCGCATCCAGCCAGATGTCGTTGATGCCCGAACCGGGGTCGACGGTCAGCGACGGGTAGAACTTCTGCCAGACGTTCTTGCCGTTGTCGTCGCGCGTCAGCTTGAACAGCCAGCCTTCGGAGGTGCCCAGAAGGTTGCGGCTCAGGATGGCGGGGTCCGACGTCGTGCACAGGACCCACTCGTGGGGGACGATCTGTTCGCCGCTCAGCGGGCGCAGGATCCACTCGCCCTCGTACAGGGGATCGGTGTTCGGCGCCAGCACCATGCCGCGCGTGCCGAACACGCCGAATCGCGTGCCCGTGTAGTCGGGATCGACGTAGGCGCCGCCCAGGAAGTAGTTGTTGACCGTCACCAGCGAAGCGATGTCCTCGGCCACCTGCAGGGTGTCCGTCGGGACGTTGTTCTCGTTCAGCAGGAACATGCTGCCGGCGACCTGCGACCAGGTCGAGCCGGCGAGGCGGCAGATGGTGCCGTCCTGGCCCACGGCGTGGACCACGCCGCCAAGGGCGCCGATGCCGTACAGGTTCTGGCCCGTGCCGCTGTTCATGCCCACCCACGCGGCACCCGTGTTGGTCCAGATGTGGCCCTTGTGCCCGACGGCGTAGAGCGTGCTGCCGGCGTCTTCCTTCCACATGCGGACGATGGCGTCGGAGGTGCCCATGGCGACCGGCGACCAGGCGGCGCCGTCGAAATGGAACATCGCGCCCTTGGCGCCGCAGGCGTAGACGTTGTCGGCAGCCGTGCCCGTCACGTCGAAGATCCAGTCCTGCGTCGGCGGCGTCGGGGGATCGGTGAACGTCGGATCACCGCCGTCTGACGAGCAGGAGGCGAGGAACGCCAGGGCCGGGACCAGGCACATGGCCATGAGGCACAGGGCGACACGCGCGGCGCGGACCGGCCGCGTGGCCGATCCCTGGGCGCCCGTAGGGGCGGAACCGAAACTGTTCATTCCTGGATCATCCTCACGTTCAGCTGGTGGGGAGGACGGGCCGGCGCGTCGCGTTCGGGACCGCCGCCCGCCGGGCGGCTGGAGTCATCGGTCCGGGACCTCGCCGGGGACGTCTTGCCAACAGGGGAATAGTACGTTCCTGATCCCGGAAAGTCCACACCCAACCCCTCTTGCGACGGCGGCGGGGTGGGCGGGGACTTGCTGAAACGCGCGATTTGGGCAAGATTGGCGGCAGTTCCCGGGCTTGTCCGTCCCGGGCGGCAAGGAAGTGGCATGATTCCGACCACCGGCGGGGCGCCTGCGGGTGCCGACCTGTTCGCGGAGATCGATCGCCTGCGCCGGGAGCGGCGGGCGGTCATCCTGGCGCACTACTACCAGGAGCCCGATATCCAGGACGTGGCCGACTTCGTGGGCGACAGCCTCGGGCTCAGCCAGGCCGCCGCGGAGACCGACGCCGAGGTCATCGTGTTCGCCGGGGTCCACTTCATGGCCGAGACCGCGAAGCTGCTGTGTCCCGACAAGAAGGTGCTGCTCCCGGACCTCGATGCCGGTTGCAGCCTGGCCGACGGATGCCCTGCCGACGCCTTCGGCGCGTTCCTGGAGCGTCACCCCGGCCACAAGGTCGTCAGCTACATCAACTGTTCGGCGGCGACCAAGGCGATGAGCGACGTGATCTGCACCAGCAGCAACGCGCTGAAGATCGTCGCGTCGTTCCCGCCGACGCAGCCGCTGGTCTTCGCTCCCGACCGGTTCCTGGGCGACTGGGTGGCGCGCAAGCTGGGCCGCGAGCTGGTGCTCTGGAACGGTTCCTGCGAGGTGCACGAGACCTTCAGCGAGCGGCGCCTGGTCGAGTTGAAGGTGACCCACCCTGACGCCGTCGTGGCGGCGCATCCGGAATGCCCCCCCGCGGTGCTGCAGCACGCCGACTACATCGGCAGCACCACGGGCATCCTCGACTTCGCGCGCACGTCGACGGCACATAGGATCATCGTCGTCACCGAGCCGGGGATTCTGCACCGCATGCAGCGCGAGAATCCCGGCAAGCAGCTGATCCCGGTCCCGGGCGCCGACGAGTCGTGCAGCTGCAACGAGTGCCCCTACATGAAGAAGAACACGCTCGAGAAGCTCTACCTGTGCCTGCGCGACGGGACGCCCGAGATCACGCTCGACGCCGCCATCGCCGAGCGGGCGCGCGCACCGATCGCGCGCATGCTGGAACTCAGCCGCTGACCCGGCGGCCACCGGGAAGGCGAGGCCCCGTGCGCACCCCCGTGTACCTGGACAACCACGCCTCGACGGCGCCGGACCCCGCGGTGCTCGAGGTGATGCAGAGGGTCGCACGCGACCACTACGGCAACCCCGCCAGCGCCGGCCACGCCTTCGGCTGGGCGGCGGCCCGGGTGGTCGAGGACGCCCGCGAGCACGTCGCCGCGCTGGCCGGGGTACAGGCGCGCGGGATCGTGTTCTGCGGGGGGGCGACCGAGGCGCTCAACCTGGCCGTGCTCGGCCTGGCGGCCGCCGGCGACGGGCCCGGGCATGTCGTGGCGACGGCGCTCGAGCACGCGGCCGTGCGCGCCCCTTTGTCGTGGCTTGCGGCACGCGGCTGGCGGGTGACGGACGTCGGCGTCGACGCCTCGGGCGTGGTGGATCCCGACGAGGTCGCGGCGGCCATCACCGCCGACACGCGGCTGGTGTGCTGCCTGGCGGCCCAGAACGAGATCGGCACCCTGCAGCCGGTGGCCGCCCTCGGCGCGGCCTGCCGGGCCCGTGGCATCCCGTTGCTGTGCGACGCCGCGCAGGCCGCCGGTCGGGTGCCCCTGGCCGGCGAGCGCGACGGCGTCGCGCTGCTGGCGCTCTCGGCGCACAAGATGTACGGGCCGAAGGGCGTGGGGGCGCTCCACGTGAGCCGGCGCGACCCGCGCGTCACGCTGGCTCCGCTCGCGCACGGCGGGGGACAGGAGCGCGGCTTGCGCCCCGGGACGCCGGATGTGGCGGGGATCGCCGGGTTCGGCGAGGCCTGCCGGCTGGCCCTGGCCAGGCAGGATGCCGATGCGAGCGCCCTGCGCGCCCTGGCGGCGAGGTTCCTGGCGCGCCTGGAGTCCCGGGTCGGCGGCGTGGTCGTCCATGGTGACCGGCTGCGGCGCCTGCCCGGCAGCCTCAGCCTGGGGTTCACCGGCCTGGGCGGCGCGGCGTTGCTGCCGGCCGTCCCGCAGCTGGCGTTGTCGGCGGGGGCGGCGTGCTCGTCGGGCAGCGACCGGACGTCGCCCATCCTGGCGGCGATCGGCGTGCCGCGTGAGCTGGCCGCGGCGACGGTGCGCCTGTGCTTTGCGCGGACCAGCACGGAGGAAGAGGCGGATTTCGCCGCCGACACGCTCGCCGAGGCCGTCGGTCGCCTGCGGGCCGCCCGCGCCTGAGTCGCGTACACGCGTCACCTGCACGAGGAAGGGCCGCCGTCCGCGGGGACGGCGGCCCTTGTCTTCCATGGCACCCGGTCGGGGCTACTCGCCCTCGTATTCCGAGGCCTGCTTGCGCGACAGCGAGATGCGCCGGCGGCTCAGGTCGACATCCAGGACGCGCACCATGATCTCCTCGTCCTCGTTCACGACCTCGCGCGGGTGCACGATGCGCCGGTTCGCCAACTCGGAGATGTGGATCAGGCCCTCGATGCCCGGCTGCAACTCGACGAACACGCCGAAGTCCACCAGGCGCGTGACCTTGCCCGGGACGTCGGCGCCCGGTGCCAGCGAGGAGGCCGTCGTCGGCCACGGGTCGCTGGCCAGCGCCTTGATCGACAGGCTGATCCGTTCGTTGCGCCCGCCGCCCAGGTTCTGGATCTCGAGCACCTTGACCTTCACCGGCTGCCCTTCGCGCAGGACATCCGCCGGGTTGGCCACGCGCTGGTGCGAGATCTGCGAGATGTGGACCAGCCCCTCGATGCCGCCGATGTCGATGAACGCGCCGAACGGCACCAGGCGCGTCACCGTGCCGTCGCGCACGTCGCCCAGCGAAAGCGACTGCCGGGTCTGCGTCGCCTCGGTGTCGCGGTGCTCCTGCAGGAACGCGCGACGCGAGACGACGACGTTGCGCCCGTCCTCGGACAGCTCGACCACCTTGAACTTGAACGTCTTGCCCACGAAGATGCTCGGGTCGTCGGCGCGCCGCAGGTCGATCTGGCTGAACGGGCAGAACGCGCGCACGCCGCCCAGGCTGATCGAGAAGCCGCCCTTGTTCGTCTCGCCGACCTTGCCCTCCACCGGCGTGCCGTGGGCAAAGGCGTCGGCCAGCGCGCGCTTGCC
>CAINDZ010000171.1 GCA_903847545.1 uncultured bacterium
AACTTCGTCTTCGAGAGCTGCTACGGCGGCAACGGCTCGGCGCCGGTGCCCGGCCAGCACGGCGGCGCCGTGTTCATCCAGGATTGCTCGCCGACCATCCGCGACTGTGAGTTCCGCAACAACCGTGCGGGGCTCGGGGCGACCACCGGCTACGGCGGCGCCGTCTGCATCGTGGGCGGGCAGCCGCTCATCCAGTCGTGCGTCTTTACCGGCAACCGCGCCACGCGCGGCGGGGCGGTCAGCGCGGTGGGCGCGACCGTGACCATGTCCGGGTGCACGTTCACGGGCAATGCCTGCGTCGACAGCCTCGACGGCTTCCTCGGCGCCGCGGTGTACGGACAGTCGGCGCAGTTCGACGTCACGGGCGGGGCATTGACGGGCAACGGCTCGTGCTACCGCGGGGGCGCCCTGTACCTGCTCGGGGGCTCGGCGAGCCTGTCCGGGGTGGCGGTCCAGGGCAACCGCGCGCGCAACGGCGGCGGGGGCATCGGCGCCGCGGGCGGCGCATTGACCCTGTCCCGCACGCTGGTCGAGAGCAACACCGTCGCGCTGGGCAACGGCGGCGGCTGCGAGCTCGACGCGACCCAGGTCCACCTGCACAATTCCATCATCCGGGCGAACCGCGCGCCGGCGCTGGGCGGCGGCCTGGTCGGTTTCTCCGTCAGCGGCGAGATCGAGAACTGCCTGGTCGACGGGAACAGCGGCGGCTCGGCGGGCGGGATGCTCGCCATGACGTCGAGCGCGATGAAGGTCCGCAACAACGTCGTCGTGCGCAATGCCGGCGGGGGCGTCGCCGCCGTGGGCACGGGCATGGCCGCGGACTACAACAACGTGTGGGGCAACACGGGCGGGGACTACGCCGGGGGCTCGGCGGCGGGGGCCCACGACCTCAGCCGCGATCCCCTGCTGGCGGGCGCGCCGGCGGACTGCGCCCTCGGGCAGCACTCGCCCTGCCTGGATCGCGGCGATCCCGACCCGGCCTGCCTGGATCCGGACGGTTCGCGCGCGGACCTCGGCGCCCACGGCGGCCCGGGGGCCCTGCAGGTCGCCCCGTCGGCCGTGACCGGGGCCGCCGTCGTGGCGCTCGGCGCCGGCCAGGTGCGCCTGCATTGGGATGCCTCGGCGGCTGCGGACATCCATCACTACGTGGTCTACCGCGACACGGCAGCGGTCTTCGTGCCCTCGGTCGACAAGACGTTGATGATCGTGAACCACCCGGCGACGCAGTGGGTCGAGACGCCGCCGGCCGGACCCTGGTACTACGTCGTGTCCGCGGTCGACACCGGCGGGCACGCCGGCGGCTTCAGTGAGCGCGTGGCGGCCACGTCCGCGCCTTCCGGCGTGCCGGGGGCCCAGCTGCCGACCGTGCTGGCGGTGACCGGCGTGCGGCCGAACCCGTTCAACCCGCGCACGGTGGTCTCGTTCGACGTGCCGCGCGACGGCAGGGTGAGCGTGGGGATCTACGACCTGGGCGGGCGCCTGGTGCGTCGCCTGGTGGACGGGAGCCTGCCGGCCGGGCGCCACACGGCGGCCTGGGACGGCAACGATGACGCGGGCCGCACGGTCGCGGCCGGCGTGTACCTGCTGCGGCTCGGCCAGGGCGGTGCCGCGGTCTCGACGAAGCTGGTCCTGGCGAAGTAGCGCGCCCGGACCGCGGCGCTAGTCCAGCCAGCGGAGCAGGTCCGCGGTGGCGACCGAGCCGTCGAGGTCCAGCTGCCGCAGCCCGCGCGGCAGCACCCAGCGCACGCGCCCGTCGCGCCGCTTCTTGTCGGCCGCCAGCAGGCGCTCGAGCTCGGCGACCGGCGGCGCCGCGCAGCGCGTGGGCAGGCCGCAGGCGTCCAGCAGTTCGTTCACGCGCACGGCCACCGTCAGCGGGCACTGGCCGCGCTCGACGGAGATGCGGAACACGACGGCCATGCCGATGGCCACCGCCTGGCCGTGGGAGAGGGGCTCGGGCGTCCCGGCGCGCCACGCCTCGAGCGCGTGGCCCAGCGTGTGCCCGAGGTTGAGCGCGCGGCGCGGCCCCTGCTCCAGGAAGTCGCGGCGCACGACGTCGGCCTTCACGGCGGCCGCCTGCCCGACCCAGCGCCACCACGGCAGCGCTCCCAGCACGCCGGCCACCGCCTCGTCGGCGGGGCCCGCCGCGGCGCCGAACAGCGCGCGCAGCTGGTCCGACGCGCCCTCCAATTCCCCGAACAGCTCCGTGTCGCCGATGACCGCCGCCTTGATCATCTCGGCCAGTCCGTCGCGCCAGCCCGACCGCGGCAGCGACGCCAGGAACCCGCAGTCGACCATCACGCCGGCGGCGGGATGGAAGGCGCCGACCTGGTTCTTCAGCCCGGCCGCGTTGATCGCCGTCTTGCCGCCGATGGCCGCGTCGATCATCGCCAGCAGCGTCGTCGGCACGCTGACCCAGCCGACGCCGCGTTGCCACGTCGCGGCCGCGAAGCCCGCCACGTCCAGCAGCGCGCCGCCGCCGATGCCGACCACCGTGCCGTCGCGCGGCAACCCGCGATCGGCCAGCCACGCGTAGATCTCGCCCAGGCGCTCGAGCTGCTTGCCCGACTCGCCGCCCGGCAGCACCAGGGTGCCGGACCGGTCGGGGTCGCACCCTGACTGGAGCGCCGCCAGCCACTGCGGCTGCAGGCGCGCCACGGACTCGTCCACCAGGTACACGGGGGGCGGCTGGGGGATGAATCGCGACAGTTCGAGGGCCGCCAGGGGCCCCACGACGACGCGGCTCGGCTGCCCGCCGAGCACCATCTCGATGACGCGTGAGGAGTCGTTCATCGCCTGCCTGACGTCGCGGTAAGTCGCTGTGTTGATGTTAATTCTCAAATTCGGAACGAGCGTATTCAACGGGGTTTTGGTTTGTCTGGCGCTGGCGCCGACACTACCTTTCGCCCCGTCAGATGGCCGAATCTACCACGGCGGCGCCTCGAATGCCAAGGCGGCCCCCGCATTGCCATCACGCGACAGGGATGCACACCACAAGGAGACAGGCGCATGTCAGGTAAGATGGTCGAGATCCGCTGGCACGCCCGCGGCGGCCAGGGTGCCAAGACCGCCGCCATGTTCCTGGCCGAGGCTGTCCTGACCAAGGGCAAGTACGGGCAGGGATTTCCCGAGTACGGACCGGAACGACGCGGCGCGCCCATGCGGGGATTCACCCGCATCTCCGATGCCCCCATCCGGCGGCACTGCATGATCGAGAACCCCGGCATCGTGATCGTGCTCGACTCGAGCCTGCTGGACAGCCCCGCCGCGGGCGTGACCGCCGGCACGGCGGCCGGCACGGTGTTCCTGGTCAACACCACCGACGCCCCCGCCGCGGTCAGCAAGAAGCTGGGCGTCAAGGGCGCCAAGGTCCACACCGTCGATGCCACGGGCATCGCGCTGGAGACCATCGGCCGCCCGATCCCGAATATGCCGATGGTCGGCGCGCTGCTCGCGGTCGACGACATGCTCTCCCTGGACGAGCTCAAGGGCGCCCTGGTCGAGCAGCTGAGCAGCAAGTTCTCGCAGGTGGTCATCGACGGCAACCTCGCCGCGATCGATCGCGCCAACAAGGAGCTGGTGTCGGCATGAGCATGATCAGCACGAAAGACCTGCACGAGGGCGGCATCATCCGCGAAGCGGGCAATTCCGCCACGTACAAGACCGGCGACTGGCGCACGTTCGTGCCGAAGTTCGTCGAGGAGAACTGCATCCACTGCATGTTCTGCTGGATCTACTGCCCGGACACCGCCATCGAGATCGACGCGTCCGGTCCCAAGCCCCTTATGAAGGGCATCGTCCTGGACCACTGCAAGGGCTGCGGCATCTGCGCCCACGAGTGTCCGCCCGCGAAGAAGGGCAAGGCTGCCCTCGTCATGGTCCGGGAAGAGAAATAAGGCGAAGGCCGGAAAGGAACCGAGGCATGGAGCAGAAACTCGTCGCGCTGTCCGGCAATGAAGCGGTGGCCTACGCCTTCAAGCAGGCCCGCCCTCATGTCGCCGCAGCGTTCCCCATCACTCCGCAGACGGAGATGATGCACAAGTACGCCGAATTCGTCGCCAACGGCGAGTCGACGACCGAGATGATCCTGGTCGAGAGCGAACACTCGGCGATGAGCGCGGCCATCGGGTCCGCCGCCGCCGGCGCCCGCACCTTTACGGCCACCAGCAGCGCGGGCTTCGCGCTGATGTGGGAGGTCGTGTACATCGCCGCATCGCTGCGGCTGCCGATCTGCATGGCGATGGTCAATCGCGCGCTGAGCGGCAACATCAACATCCACTGCGACCACTCCGACAGCATGGGCGGCCGCGACGCCGGCTGGATCCACCTGTTCAGCGAGAACGCGCAGGAGTCGTACGACAACGGCATCATGGCCTGGCGCATCGCCGAGCACATGGATGTCCGCCTGCCGGTCATGGTGAACTACGACGGCTTCATCATCAGCCACACGGCCGACGCGCTGTACATGCTGCCGGATGACGCCGCCTGGAAGTTCATCGGCAAGTACAACCCCGCGTACACGCTGCTGAACCCCGAGAAGCCCATCACCGTGGGCCCGCTGGACCTGACCGACTACTACTTCGAGCACAAGACCAGCCAGCTGGCCGCGTACGAGAAGGCGCCGGCGATCATCCAGCAGGTGAGCGACGAGTTCGCCGACCTGACGGGTCGCCGCTACGGCTTCGCCGAGGAGTACAAGCTGGACGACGCCGACATGGTGATGGTGCTGCTCGGCTCGAGCGCCGGCACCTGCAAGGACGTCATCGACGAGTACCGCGAGAAGGGCGTCAAGGTGGGCCTGCTCAAGCTGCGCACGTTCCGCCCGTTCCCGGCCGCGTACCTGGCGAAGGTTCTGGCCGGCCGCAAGGCCGTGTGCATCCTCGACCGCTCGGCCAGCTTCGGCGGCCAGGGCGGCCCCCTGTACACCGAGACGCGCTCGGCCATGTACGGCCTGCAGGTCCCGGTGCACGGCTACATCTACGGACTCGGCGGCCGCGACTTCGACCTGAAGCAGGCGGCGTCGGTCATCGAGAACCTCAAGAAGGTCGCCGCCGGCGGCGAGATCGCGGACATCAACCTGCTGGGCGTCAGGCTCTAGGAAAAGGAGGCACGACATGGCTGTCAATCTCAAGCAGTTGACCCAGAACGAAGACCTCCTGGCCGGGGGCCACCGGGCGTGCGCGGGCTGCACGGGCGCGAACATCCTGCGCCAGATCATGCTGACCGCGGGCAAGGACACCGTGATGGGCGGCGCCACCGGGTGCATGGAAGTCATCACGACGATCTTCCCGTACACCGCGTGGAAGACCTCGTTCATCCACAGCGCGTTCGAGAACTGCGCCGCGACCATCAGCGGCGTCGAGACCGCGTTCCGCTCGCTGAAGAAGCATGGCGAGCTGCCGGTGCCGCGCGAGAAGATGAACTTCATCGCGTTCGGCGGCGACGGCGGCACGTACGACATCGGCCTGCAGTCGTTGTCCGGCGCCATGGAGCGCGGGCACAACATGCTGTACGTTTGCTACGACAACGAGGCGTACATGAACACGGGCATCCAGCGCTCGAGCGCGACGCCCCTGGGCGCGCACACCTCGACGGCGCCGGCCGGCTCGGTCAAGCAGGGCAAGGAACAGAACCGCAAGGACCTGACCAAGATCCTCGTGGCGCACAACATCCCCTACGTGGCCCAGACCACGCCGTACCACTGGAAGGACCTGGCCACCAAGGTGGAGAAGGCCCTCGCCGCGGACGGCCCGGCGTTCCTGAACATCCTCATGCCGTGCACCGTGGGCTGGCACTTCGACCCCGCCATCGGCATGGAGCTGGCCAAGGAGGCGGTCGAGAACAACTTCTGGCCGCTGTTCGAGGTCGAGAACGGCGTCTACACGATCAACCACAAGCCGAAGGATCCCGCTCCGGTGGCCGAGTGGATGAAGAAGCAGGGCCGCTTCAAGCACCTGTTCAAGCCGGGCAACGAGCACCTGCTCGCCGAGAGCCAGGCCTGGGTGGACCGCGAGTGGGAGAAGCTGCTGAAGCTCGAGGCGATGACCGCGAAGTAGCGGGCCGCCGACAGCTGCGATCGAAGGGCCCGGGCGCTGAACCCGGGCCCTTTCCTTTGGCGGGCGGATCGGGTTGCCGGATGCGCGGGGGCGGGGTACCGTGGCCAGCATCCTGCAACGGTGCCCGCAAGGAGTGGACCGATGGCCGACCTGCGCGACCTGTTCCTGCTGCGCCCGGACGTGGTGTTCCTCAACCATGGTTCGTTCGGAGCCTGCCCGCGGCCCGTCTTCGCCGAGTACCAGCGCCTGCAGCGCGAACTCGAGGCCGAGCCGGTCGACTTCCTGCACACCGGCCGCACGCTCCCGGCGCGCATGGCCGCCGCCCGCGGCGAGCTGGCCGCGTTCCTGGGCGCGCAGCGCGACGACCTGGCCTTCGTGCCGAACGCGACCTGGGGCGGCAACGTCATCGCCCGCTCGCTGCGCCTGCAGGTGGGCGACGAGGTGCTGACGACCGACCAGGAATACGGCGCGATGGAGCGCACCTGGACGTTCGTGTGCGAGAAGGCGGGGGCCCGGTTGGTGCGCCGCGCGCTGCCGTTCCCGCTGGTCGACCCGGACGGGGCCGTCGAGGCCGTGTGGGCCGGCGTGAATGCCCGCACGCGCGTGCTGATGCTCAGCCACGTGACATCGCCGACCGGCGTCGTCCTGCCCGTGGCCGAGCTGGTGCGGCGCGCGCGCGAGCGCGGCATCATGACCTTCATCGACGGCGCGCACGCCCCGGGGCAGGTGCCGCTGGACCTCGACGCGCTGGGCGCCGACTTCTACACCGGCAACTGCCACAAGTGGCTGCTGTCGCCGAAGGGCGCGGCCTTCCTGCACGTGCGCTGCGACCGGCAGGAACTGGTCGAGCCCCTCGTCGTCAGCTGGGGGTGGCGCCCCGACAAGCCCGGCCCCAGCCGGTTCGTCGACGAGCACGACTGGACCGGCACGCGCGACCCGTCGGCCTGCCTGGCGGTGCCCGCGGCGCTGGCGTTCCGGCGCGAGCATGACTGGGACGCCGTGTCCGCCGGTTGCCGGGCGCTGGCCCTCGAGGCCCGGGCCCTGCTGCTGGACCAGGTCGGCCTGCCGGCCCTGTGTCCGCCCGGGCCCTGGCTGGCGCAGATGGTGGCGGTGCCGTTGCCGCCGCTCGATCCCGACGCCCTGAACGCGGCCCTGCGCGAGCGCCACGGGATCGAGGTCCCGGTCACGACCTACGCCGGAAGGCCCTGGCTGCGCGTTTCCCTGCAGGCCTACAACTCGTTGTCCGACATCGAGAAACTGGCGGCGGCGCTGCGCCGGGAACTCTAGCGGCGGCCCGCCGCCCGACCCGCGGGGCGAGCAGTGAAAAATAGTTGTGGCAACAATGATTGAGATAACATATAATGGAGGGACACTGGACCGGAGGAGGCGGCGATGACACTCAGGCAGGAACTCCGCATGACGCGGCAGTTCGGTTCCCCGGAAGAGGAACTGAACCTGAACCTGCAGCGCACCGTGGGGCTGCTCAGCAAGCCGATGCTGCAGTTCCTCAAGGCGCACGGCCTGAGCCCGGCCCAGTACAACATCCTGCGCATCCTGCGCGGCCAGCCGGACGGCAGCCTGCCGTGCCGGCAGATCGGGCTGCGCATGGTGACGCGGGAGCCCGACGTCACCCGACTGCTGGACCGCCTCGAGAAGGACGGCCTGGTCTCGCGGGTGCGCTCGGATGCCGACCGTCGGGTCGTGCGGATATCGATCACCACGGCGGGCCGGTCGCTGCTGGCCGGACTCGACGAGCCGATGCGGGCCATCCACCGGGAGTCCCTCGGGCACCTGACCCGCGCGGAGATACGTGAACTGAACCGGCTGCTGGTGAAGGCCAGGCAGCCTTTCCTGGAGGGGGAGAACCATGCCTAGCAACTTCAAGAGGATGACCGTGGTCCTGGCGGTGCTGGCCCTGGCGGCGCTGCCCGCCGTCGCCGCCGAGTACAACATCGACACGGCGCACAGCGCCATCAGCTTCAAGGTGAAGCACCTGACCATCAGCAACGTGAAGGGCACGTTCGACGACTTCGGCGGCACCTTCACGTTCGACCAGGCGAACCCGGGCGCGGCCGCGGTCAACGCGGAGATCAAGGTCGGCTCGATCAGCACCGGCAACCCGAAGCGCGACGAGCACCTGTTGAGCGCCGACTTCTTCGACGCCGCGCAGTTCCCGACCATGACCTTCAAGTCGACCTCGCTGGCGATGACCAGCAAGACCGAGGGCGTGCTCAAGGGCACGTTCACGATGCACGGCGTCAGCAAGGACGTGTCGCTGAACCTGGTGTTCAACGGCGCGGCCACCGACCCGTGGGGCGGCCAGCGCGTCGGCTTCTCGGCCACCGGTGTCCTGAACCGCCAGGACTTCGGCCTGAGCTACGGCCAGGTCATGGAGGGCGGCGGCCTGATGATCGGCAACGACGTCGAGTTCGCGCTCGAGGTCGAGGGCACGCTGAAGAAGTAGGCCTGTTCGCGCGAGGGAAGACCAGGGGCGCCGGGGGAGGGATCCCCCGGCGCCTTTCGTGTTCCATCGGGCCGCCCGCCGTCAGCCGGCCCGGGTGGCGCCCAATACGTGGAAGCGCCCGTCGCCGTCCAGCAACTCGTGGGCGCCGAAAAGCCGGTCCAGCTTGGCGTGGTGGCCCAGGTGGCGGTTCCCGACCACCACGAGGCGGCCGCCGGGACGAAGCGCCGCGTGCGCCTGTGCGAACAGGCGTCCGGCGACCATATCGGCCACGGCGTGCCCCTCGTGGAAGGGAGGGTTGCACAGCACCAGGTCGAGCGATGCCGGCACGACGTCGGCCAGCCCGTCGGCGACGCGCAGCGTGACGCGCGCCCGGTCGGCCGCGTCCGGGAAGTTGAGCGCCAGG
>CAINDZ010000172.1 GCA_903847545.1 uncultured bacterium
CCCACCAGCAGGAACAGGAACGTCAGCTCGGACAGCCGCCGCAGCGAACTGCGCCCGCCCATCAGCGCCGTCAGGCCGCAGGCCGTCGAGAAGAACATGCCGACGATCATGCACGTGACGTGCGAGATCAGGATCATGTTCGGGACGTCGCCCTTGTAGCGGGCCACGGCCGCCTCCTTCGGCGGTACCTGCACTGACTGGCCGTCCTTGGTAATGTGCACGTGGTACTCGAGCTTGCCGGCCATCTTCTGGCGCGGCAGCTCGGCCTTCAGCAGCTCGCCTTCGCGCGTCATCGGCAGCAACTGCCAGTCCTCTTTCGTGGGATAGCGGCGCCACTGCACCTCGGCCGTCACGCCGGGGTCGGGCGCGTGCACCGTCACCGGCATGTCGCCGTTGATGCTGTGCGTGCGCAGCAGCTCGCCGCTGGCGCGGGCCCCGGCCACGGTCTCGTCGAACTTCACCTCGTAGGTGGGGCCCGAGACCTTCTGCCACACCAGGAACGCCAGGGTCAGGAAGAAGGTCACCGACCAGATCATGAACGAGCGCTTCACAGGGTCTCCTCACGTCGTCTGGGTCGCAGCAACTGCAGTCACGCTTCTATGTCGCAGGGGCCCGGCCGTCCGGAGTGGGCGCCGGGCCCCGTCTTCGCCACGAAACGGCGCCGGTCAGGCGCCGTACTTGCGGATGGCCGCGTCCAGCCGCGGCAGCATCAGGAAAATGAAGCCGGCCACGCCCAGGATGGCCATGGCCAGCACGACGAACATCGTGGTCCCGGGCTCGAGCCCGCTGATGAACCCGCTCATCTTGTTGCCCACGGCCGTCGCCAGGAACCAGCCGCCCATCATCAGGCCCACCAGCCGCGTCGGCGCCAGCTTGGTGACCAGCGACAGGCCCATCGGCGACAGGCAGAGCTCGCCGAAAGTGATGATCATGTAGTAGGCCACCAGCCACATCATCGACGTCTTGGCGGCGCCGTCCTGGCCCATGCGCGCGCCCAACGCCATGACCAGCAGGCTGACGGTGGTGATGAGCATGCCGTAGAAGATCTTGCGCGCCGTGCTGACCGGCTTGCCGGCCTTGACGCGCTGCGCGAAGAACCACACGACCACGGGCGTCAGCACCACGACGAAAAACGGGTTGAGGAAGCCCGTCAGCAGCTCGGCGTTCAGCAGGCGCACGTAGCGACCCGGCGCCACGCGCGGCGTGGACCCGTTGGCGTGCGCGTAGACCGCGTCGTACGAGGCCTGCGAGACGACGATGAGCGGCACCGGCCGCCCCTGCACGTCGCGCGTCAGCACGACCTGGCCGGTGGGCGCGGCCTTCTCGGGCGTCACCTTGACGCTCGTCGTCGCGACGCCGTGGGCGTCCTGCGAGCGCGACAGCGCCACGTTGGCGTCAGGGAATACGCGGCAGGCCAGCGCGCCGTCGATGCCCGGCGTGCCCGGCCACCTGTTCACCGTCACCTCGAGCGCGGGATCGCCGGCGAGCTTCGCCACGGCGCCCTCGCTGAGGATGCGCGCCCCGAACATGGCCTCGTTCTCCTGCGGCAGCACGACGAGCGTGCGCTCGTCCGGGCGCGGGATCGCCGGGCCGGCGTTGCCGAAGTAGCTGGGCATCGCCTTCTGGGCGTAGAACTCGGTCGCGGCCGGGATCCACTCGGCGCGGCGGTCGGTGCTGCGCTCGGCGAACACCGTCAGCAGGCCGCCGCTCAGGTGCAGGATCATGAAGAAGGCGCCGCCCGCCACGTACACCGGGATTAGCGCGGCGAGGCCGGGCTTCTCCTCCGGCGTGGCGCGCCGCACCAGCGACAGGAAGTAGAAGGCGACCGGCAGCATGCCGACCAGGAAGGCGAACGTCACGGGGCCGATGCTGCCGGTGACGAAGGGCAGCTGCTTGCCGCCGAAATAGCCGAGGACGCCGAACCCGAGCGCCGGCGCCAGGATCGTCAGGAACATCTGCTTCAGGCCGAAGTCGCCTTCCTTCACGACGGGCTTGCGGTCGGCCCCCTCGAGGCGCTTCCAGTTCAGCAGCAGGATGGTCACGCCCACCAGCATGCCGACGCCGGCGGCCGCGAATGCGGTGTTGAAGCTCCACAGGTTGCGCAGCGGCGCGGCCAGCAGCGCCGAGACCGAGGCGCCGATGTTGATGCCCATGTAGAAGATGTTGAAGCCGGCGTCGCGCCGCGTGTCGCCGGGCGCGTAGAGATTGCCCACCATCGCCGAGATGTTCGGCTTGAACAGGCCGTTGCCCAGGCACAGCAGCGCCAGGCCCGCGTAGAACGTCGGCATCGAACGGATGCCGAGGCTGAAGTAGCCGGCCGCCAGCAGCAGGCCGCCGAACAGCACGCTGCGACGGTAGCCGAGGATGCGGTCGGCGATCATGCCGCCGATGAACGGCGTGAAGTACACGAATGCCATGTACGTGCCGTAGACCTCGCCGGCCGCCGCGTTGGTGAAGCCCAGCCCGCCGCGTTCGGTGTCGGTGACGTACAGGAAGAGGATGCCGAGCATCAGGTAGAAGCCGAGGCGCTCCCACATTTCGGTGAAGAAGAGCGGCCTGAGGCCGGTGGGGTGGCCCTTCGCGGGCTTGGCGACGGCGGCGGACGCGGCTGGCGTCATGCTGGCCTCCAATGGTCGATGGACGCGGTCGGGTTGTCCGGGACGAGGGTCGCGTGGAGCACGCCGGGTCAGGCAGGCGGGGCTGCGGTTCCCGGCGGGGATTGTACGGGGCGGACGGCGGGGCGTCAACGGGCTTGCCCCCCGCCCGCGGGGCTTGCCAGGTGCTTCCCCTACAAGGGGTTGCGGGGCGGGACGAGGACGTTGGCCAGCAACAGCCCGGCCACCAGCGAGACGCCGACCAGCAGGGCGGTGACGGCGCTGTCGATGCCCCCGACCACGTCGCGCTGCATCAGGAAGGACAGGCTGCGGTAGCCGATCGACCCGGGCACCAGCATGATCAGCGACGGTACGACCATGACCACGGCGGGCCGCCGGCGGCGGCGCTCGAACGCGTTTCCCGCCAGGCCCGCCAGCAGCGCCCCCAGCAGGGCGCCCAGGGCCGGCCCCAGCAGGTGCACGCCCAGGCGGGCACCGCCGAAGGCGGTCACGACGCCGGCCAGGATCCACGGCCACTCGCGGCGCCGCGCGCGGAACAGGATCGCCAGCGCCGGCACGGTCAGCAGCAGGGCCGGCGCCAGGGTCCAGTCGGCCAGCGGCTCGGGCTGCACGTCGGCGCGGGCCGCCAGCGCCGGCACCAGCGTCGCCAGCTGCTGGCCGATCCCCACGCCCAGGCCCAGCTTCAGCAGCGTCATCAGCGAGCCGGTCAGCCGCGCCGTGCCGCTGACCAGGTGGCCGGTGGCCAGTTCGTTCAGCGCCAGCGTCAGGGTCAGGCCCGGCAACAGCACGATGATGCTCGACACCACCACCGGCGCGAGCGCCAGCGCGGGCCACAGGGCGCCGGCCGCCACGGCCAGCAACGTCGCGGTCATGGCCGCGGCGAACTCGTACACGCGTCCGACCGTCACCGAGCGCTGCGCCGCGACGCCGAGCCCGCCCACGACCAGGCCGAGCACCGCCGAGGCGCAGACCTCGGCCAGCCCCGCGCCGAAGAAGCGAGCCGCGCCACCCGAGGCCGCGGCCAGCGCGGCCACCGTCAGGACAGGGCCGTAGGGCGACGGCCGGCGGGCCACCTCGCCCAGCCGCTCCTGCGCCTGCTCGACCGTGATGGCGCCGCTCCACAGGTCTTCCACCACGTCGTCCAGCGCCACGATGCGGTCGAGGCGGAACTCGCCGGGCGTCACGCGCGAAAGCGCCGTCTGCTGGCTGCCCGGCTCGCCGAACGCCGAGATGAGCGAGGTCGGCGTCGAGAAGAACTCGGCGCGCAGGCCGAGGCGCTCGGCGGCCACGCCGAGCGTGTCCTCGAGGCGGTGCGCGGGAATGCCGTTCTCGTGGAGCGTGCGCCCCAGGGCGATCAGGAAATCGATGCGGGGATCGGCGGCGGGCATGGCGTGCCGGGCGCGCGGGTGGCGCGGGCCAGCATCTCCTCCGGGTCATGGACGACCGACTCGGTCAACGAGCGCAGATCATCCGCAACAATGCCGCGCGGCGCAAGGAATTCGAGCACCTCGGGCCACGCCTCGGGCTGCAACCCGTCGGCGGCCATCTGCGCGACGACGTCCCCGACCATCACGGCCGTGACCAGGTCCTGGTCGCTGGGCGCCTCCCAGGGCCGGTGGTGGTGCGTGATCGCCACGGCGAGGGTGGAAGGGAAGCCCCAGTTGGCCGCCAGCAGTCCGCCGGCCTCGGTGTGGTCGAAGCCCAGGGTCTGCCGCTCGCGCTCGCAGACGTTGAACAGGGGAAACGCGGGCACCAGCTGCATGCCGTTGGTGGCCAGGTGGGCGTCCAGGGCGAGCATGCCGATGTCGTGCACCAGGCCGGCGCTGAAGGCCTCGCAGCTGCGCTCGCCGTCCAGGCGCGCCATGACCGCGCCGGCGGCCATCGCCGCGTCGAGGCTGTGGCTCCAGAAGCGGTCGCGCTCGATGCCGTAGCCCACGAGGTTGCGCCGCATCACCGGCACCATGCCGGCGGCGAACGCCAGCGTGAGCACGGCGCGGTTGCCCAGCAGCACCAGCGCCTGTCGCGTCGTCGAGACCGTCCCGCGCGCGCCGTAGAAGGCCGAGTTGGCCAACTTCAGCACGTTGGCCGTCATGGCGGCGTCCTTGTCGAGCACCACCGAGACCTTGTCCGCGGCACAGGTCTGGTCCTTCAACAGGTCCAGGAGCCTGACGACGGTGGTCGGCAGGGCCGACAGGTCGCCGGTGGTCGAGACAAGGTCGCGCAGGACGAATTGAGGCACGTCATCCCCCATGATGATGCCGGACATTTCATGACGTTCATCCCAGCTTCGGCAGGTCCGGGCGCGGGTTGAGTTAAGTTTCTGGCGCACATGATTTTGAACGGGTGTTCCCGTCCGGTTGGCGGCGGTGGCAACCGGCCCGGGATGGCACAAGTCGTGCTTCGCAGCGGGCATGCGCACACGTCGTCCATCCCTCCTGCCGGCCGCGCTCGGCATCGCCCTGGTCGTCTTCGGCGGCACCGTCGCGGTGATGGTGCGCTCGGGCCCCCTGGACCCGCGCCTGGCCCTGGCCGGGTTGGCCGCCGCCGCCGCGCTGACGGTGGCGCTGGTGGTCATGATCTGGGCGCGCCACCGGACCGAGTCCGCCCTGCCACCTGCCAGGGAAATCGGCCCTTCCCTTGTCTCACCGGGTCGGTCCGGCACCATCGTGGTCCCCCTCGGCGACGGCGAGGCGGCCATCATCTTCGACGAGCCCGTCCCCTCCCGTCCCGCCGCCCCCACCCCGGCCGCCGTCCGGCGCGAGGCGACCCACACCGCCGACGCGATCTGGGACGCGGTAGACGCCGCCGTCAGCGAGGCCGGGCCTCCCCCGCCGGGCGCCTGACCGCTCCGGCGGACGGAACGGGCTAAATCCCATCTCATCCCCTGCCGATAACGATTTCGTGATCTCGCCCCCGGCCGATCCCGGCGTCGACGCGCCGGGATGGAAAGGCCTACCCGATGTCCGACGACCGCCACAAGCGCGGCACGACCGCCGGCGGCAACGCCGTGATGGAGCCCCCGGGCGCGCCTCGCGCCGGTCCGGGCGGCGTGAACGTGCATGTGTCGGCTGATGAACTCAGCGTCCTGCTCGATTGCCCGAACCCGCTCAAGAACCTCGAGGCGACCGTCGCCGCGGTGATGGCGGCGTTCGAGCGCCTGAAGATCCCCGAACATCCCGA